>JBGTHE010000661.1:0-4939 GCA_041746335.1 Lysobacterales bacterium
TCTGGCTGAGCATCGAGCTCAGGCCACGGCCGAGTGCCGGTTTTTTACGTGTTGTCATAAACAGTGGCCCCTAACAGCCAATTCGATAAAACCTGGGCGCACCTCGCACTCCGACAGCTTACTCATTGTCGCCACCATGTCTCCTCGCGCTTTGCCTGGGAGCGCGATGCATCCCCCGGATTACCAACGCTTTGACGCTCACAGGCTACTCTTTCACTCGATTTCATGGCCGGATTTTTGTTGACTGGATTCAGGCTTGCCGCTCATCACCCTCGCCAATCGCTCAGAATTCTTCTTTTCGTGACGGCGCAGCATTTCACCCGCCAGGCTCAAATAGGCCAGCGCACCTTTGGACTCAGGATCATAGTGCGTAACCGGCATTCCATGACTCGGTGCCTCTGCAATCCGCACGTTGCGGGGGACCACGGTGCGATACACCTGTTCGCCAAAATTTTCGGTGAGCTGCTCCGAAACCGCAGTGGAGAGGTTATTGCGCACATCAAACATGGTACGAAGCAGCCCTTCGATCTCCAGTTTTGGATTAACACTCGCACGCACCTGTTCCACCGTATCAAGTAACGCGGTCAAACCCTCCAGCGCGTAATACTCGCATTGCATGGGTATCAATACGCTATCGGCAGCAGCCAGGGCGTTAAGAGTCAGCAGATTCAATGAAGGCGGGCAATCGATGATGATCCAGTCGTATGCACCGCGAATTTCCCGAATCGCGTTCTTCAGGGCGAATTCCCGCCCTTCTTTGTGCATCAGGTTCATTTCCGCAGCGGTAAGATCACCATTGGATGGCAACAGGTCAAACCCGAGCGCTTCGGGTGAAACACGCACCTGGCTGATGGTTTTATCGCCCTGCAGCACATCGTAAGCCGTCTCCTCCAGGGCCCGAGCCTCAATACCACAGCCCACCGAAGCATTGCCCTGCGGATCAAGGTCAATCAGCAATACGCGATTCTGCATGCTGGCCAGTGCGGCCGCCAGATTGACGCAGGTGGTGGTTTTGCCCACACCACCTTTTTGATTGGCGATAGCTACGCAGCGCATGTCGGGAGTCGAATATTCACAGGTCGGGTTTTTGAGTGAGGGACATAATGACGAGGTGGCGTTGCTCTTGCAATCCCGGCACGGCAAGTTGCTCAACGGAATCCACGCGAATCCACGCAGGCAAATCGGCGCGCTCATCCTTTGAATCGCGGCCTTTCATGGCCAGCAGGCGGGTTTCCGAAGTCATCAATAGGCGGCTGGCCTCGGCAAAATCCCGAAGGCTGGCGAAGGCGCGGCTGATGATGGTGCGGTAAGGCTGCTCCGGCTCATGTTTCTCCAGTCGGGCCTGCATGGGTTGGATGTTATCCAGTTGCAACTCCCGCCTGACCTGGCGCAGGAAGCGGATTTTCTTGCCAGCACTGTCCAGCAAGATGAATTCCAGTTCAGGCCGGAGTATGGCCAGAGGCACGCCCGGCAGACCCGCTCCCGTGCCCGCATCGAGGACCGGGCCGTGACTCACCCACGGCAGGATGGACAGAGAATCCAGCAGGTGCCGTGTCACCATTTCCAGTGGGTCACGGATGGCCGTGAGGTTATAGGCCCCATTCCAGTGCTGCAGCAGCGCCAAATACGCGAGCATTTTCTCCAGTTCGGCATCAGACAAAGGGCGGGACAACAAGCTTTCGCTGCCCTTGCGGAGCAGGTCTGCGGGATCCGGAGCGTTCAACTAACGCAGCTCACGGCGCGACGCCCTGAAACTGGTCCGGACCACGGGCACCCGTGAAAAGCCGGGTTTAAAGACCGGCTTTCTTCATGGCGCTGTTGATCTTTTTCGCGATCGCCATGGCGGCGTCCGTATGTTCCAAATCGGTGGTTTCCGTGACGATACGCCACACGGGCACCTTGGCCTCCAGATCGTAATAAGAAGATTCGACCAGCGCGCTCTGGCTGAAATCCGCGTAACCCGGCCCCTTCTGCACCGAATAAACATCCGTGAAGTAAGGTTGACCCCAGTTATAGCCGGCATAACCAACAGCCGTGCCTTCGTAGCGCAACCAGTAATCCGAGCGGACATAGGTGCCACTGACGCCACCGCCGGTATAAAACATCACGATGACACCATCCACACCATCGGCCAGTAGAGTCTTGATCGCATTTTCCGTATTGATTTCACCGCGAATTCCGCCGCCCAATCCCGCCAAATTACTGGCCGCGACCACGGTGCGCTTTTTGCTCGAAAGTTTCTTGGCGACATCGATTTCAACGGCTTCGCGAGTCAGGGCATCTGGCAATACGGCGATCACGGCAATTTTTTCCGGATTGCTCTCCACGGCGTCTTTGTTTTCCCAGCTGTCGACCACTTTTGTCCTGGCTTCAGCGGTGGGAGACAGAGCCATTGCGCCCGCCAGCAGCAAGCCCGCCAGCAGGGTATTTACAGAATTCGATCGGTTCATGAAGCGTCCTTTTGTCGGTAATCAGAGCTTACCTAGTGTAACTGAAGGGCGGGCTGCTGCGCCCGGCGCAAATACAGGTGATTTTCAGGCGCTCACAGCAGCAAGCCCTACCGACAAGTCCAGCTCTTCAGCCCGGTGACAGGCCACCCAATCGCCCTGCTCCAGGCGCCGCAAAGCCGGAACATCTAACTGGCAACGCTTGACGACATAGGGGCAACGGCTGTGAAACACGCAACCCTTGGGCGGATTGAAGGGAGAGGGCATGTCGCCCTTGATCCACAAATCCTGGCGCAGTTTGCGTGCCAGCCTGGGATCGGGCACCGGTACCGATTTCATCAGCGCATTGGTGTAAGGGTGCAAAGGCCGACGGTAGAGGGCCGACTTTTGTGCCAGTTCCATGCTGCGGCCCATGTACACCACCATCACCCGATCACTGATGTGTTTCACCACCGAAAGATCGTGGGCAATGAAAATCAGCGCCAGCCCCAGTTTTTTCTGCAGATCGCGCAACAGGTTGATGATCTGCGCCTGAATGGAAACATCCAGTGCGCTGACCGGCTCATCGCAGATCAGCAACCTGGGATTCAGGACCAGGGAACGGGCGATACCGATACGCTGGCATTGGCCCCCGGAGAATTCATGCGGATAGCGATTGATCTGATTGGGCAGCAAACCCACCACTTTCATCATCCCTCGGGTGCGCTCTTCGATCTGCAATTGTTCCATGTGCGGATAGAAGGTTTTGAGGGGTTCGCTGATGATGGCGCCCGCTGTCATGCGCGGGTTCAGTGAGGCGACGGGGTCCTGGAAAACAATCTGGATTTCCTTGCGTTTGAGGCGCAGTTCCTCAGCATCCAGGCGAGTGAGGTCTTCCCCCATCCACAACACCCGACCGCGATTGGGTTTTGCCAGGCCGAGAATGGCACGCGCGAGGGTTGATTTGCCGGAGCCGGATTCGCCGACGATGCCGAGGGTTTCACCTGCGAACAGATCGAAACTGACGCCATCCACCGCTTTCAGAACGCGCTTGCGGCGCTGCAGCAGACTGCCGGTGTCACTGCTGAAATGCACCGTCAGGTCCTGTACGCGCAACACCGGTTCGCTCATGCGCCGACCTCTTTTTTGGCCCTTGCGCCGGCCTCGGGCGCGGATAGCTGTGTCGGCATGACCACCTCACCACCGGGCAAACCCAATATGCAGCGGCTGCTGCGTCCCCGTGAATTGCGCCATAAGGGCGGAGTGAAATGGCAGACATCCTGGGCAAAATCACAGCGATCGCGGAAAACACAGCCCTCGGGTAGTGCCAGAAGGTTGGGCGGATTCCCGCGGATGGCATGCAATTCAGTATCGGCCGGACGATCCAGCCGGGGCACCGAGTCCAGCAGTCCACGGGTGTAAGGATGCTGCGGATCGTAGAAAATATCGTCAACGGTACCGCTCTCCACCACCTGCCCCGCATACATGACGATCAGATGATCGCAGATGTCGGCAACCACGGCCAGGTCGTGGGTTATCAGGATGATGGCCATTTGGGATTTTTGTCGCAACTCGCCCAGAAGTCGGGTGATTTGCGCCTGAACGGTTACGTCCAGCGCGGTGCTGGGCTCGTCGGCAATCAGGAGGGCAGGGGCACACAGAAGACCCATGGCAATCATCACACGCTGCCGCATGCCACCGGAAAATTCATGGGGATACTGATCAATCCGTTCTTCAGGGTCGGGTATGCGCACCGCCCGCAACATTTCCACCGCATGAGCACGAGCTTCGCGATGGGCCATTCTCTGGTGGTGCATGGCCACTTCCGTCATCTGCCGCTCGATGGTGAGAAAGGGATTGAGCGAGGTCATCGGGTCCTGGAAGATCATGGCGATGTCTTTGCCGCGCACGCTGTTCAGCTGGCGCTGCGTCATGCCCATCAGTTCCTCGCCTTTGAAACGGGCTGAACCTTTGGACTTACCGTTTTCAGCCAGCAAGCCCATGATCGCCAGCACCAGCTGGCTTTTGCCGGAACCCGACTCGCCTACAATGCCCAGGGTTTCTCCCGCCTGCACCTTGAAATCCACACCGTTCACTGCGGTCACCTGACCATCGGGTGTATCAAAGCTGACTTCCAGACCCTCAACTTCCAGCAGTACGCTCATGCGCGGTCCTTGGGATCGAGCGCATCGCGCATGCCATCACCGATGTAGTTGAAGCAATACAAAGTGGTGGCCAGGAACAGTGCCGGAAACACCAGCGTCCAAGGGGCGGATTCCATATCCTGGGCACCGTCGTTAACCAACGCGCCCCAGGAGCTCATGGGCTCCTGCACTCCCAGACCGAGGAAGCTGAGGAAGGATTCCACCAGAATCACCTGCGGAATGGTGAGCGTGACATAAACCATCACCACACCGAGCAGGTTGGGAATGATATGGCGGCGAATGATGTCGCCATCTTCAACGCCACAGGCTTGGGCAGCCTCAATGAATTCGGTGTTTTTCAAACCCAAA
>JBGTHE010000662.1:0-2669 GCA_041746335.1 Lysobacterales bacterium
AACGGCGTTCTTCCTGGGTGGTGGTGTCGATCAGCATTTGCCCAAATTCCTGTCCGGCACGGTTGACCTGGTCAAGGGTCGGTTTCTGCGGTAAGCTATCCAATAACATCAGGTGTACTCCATATGATGTAGGGGCCAGCCGTTGTGAGCGCAACGACTGGCCTCGCGGCTTTTAAATAGGGAATGAGCTAGATGTAAAGCTCGTCGGCGATCACTTCACGGATGATCGAGCGCAGCAGTTTGAGCAGCTTCTCGTCGGTGGATTCGGCTTGTTCCGGTGGATTGAGGCGCTGGGCTTCGGCGCGTTTCTGGCGTTCCAGATCGCGCTGAACATCGTAGGCAACGGCCTGATCGAGTTCGTCGAAGGCATCGGCCAGTTGGCACAGGTAGTAATCCCAACCGAATTTTTCTGCCGTGTTCACCGTATTAACTGAGATATTGCGGTAGTGGCTAGGATCATCATCTTCGCTGGTGCGCCCAGGAATTCGCTTTACAACCGCCAGCGTGAATTCAAACCATTCTTTGTCGGTTGTGTTTTTAAACGTGCGATACATGCGCTGCACCAGGCAGAAAATATAGCCGTCAATTTCAACCTCATTAGTGACAGGCGGCGTTTCCAGATAGATACCGAAGTGCATGAGGGCTTTCGCCAGCTTCTCGCCGGCTTCGCGTTCCTGCGCGGCTTTTTCTGCCTGCGCCTTCGCCTGGGATTGGGCATGGTTTTCGTCGCGGATAACCTGCATTGCGCGGAATTCCTTCTGCCAGGCGGGGTACTGTTTAACATCGGACATGGTGCGGATTCTCCTCAACTGATTAACGATTTACGATTTCTTCTTACGGCCAGCTTTGCCCGGTTCGGGTTTGTACAGGCTGGCGCGGACGATCTGCCTGATCTTGAGACCAGGGACAGTTAATGTCTCAAATTTCCCAGCTTTAACCCATCGGGATACAGCATATTGATTGACCTTGAGTATGGCGGCGGCTTCGGTCTGATTGACATACTCGATGCCATCATGAAACTTGCCGGTGGCCGATCCGTCGGCGCTGGTTTTACGAGCGCGGTGGGCTTTGATGGCGAGTTTGTCATTCTCGGCTTCGAGGCGCTTGACTTCCGCCAGGGCGTTATCGCGCTCACGCTCGGCCTGAGCCAGCATGACACGCAGATCGTTGATGATGTCCTGCTGTGTGGGTTCGCGGCGGGTACGATCCACCTGCACGGCCATCGCCCTGCCGACGGCTGCGGGGAAGGCGGTCATGAATTACCTTCCTCGACTTCAAGGCCATCGGCTTCCCAGGTGTTGAGCAATTCCATGAAGGCTTCTTCGATGTGTTCGGGAAGCAGCTTGTCGGTGCTGCCGATGATGTCGATAAACTTGGCGGCGGCTTGCAGGCTCATGCCGGGAATGGTGGATGTCATGCGACGCGCGATTAATTCATTAACCGAATCGGTGAAAGACTCGTCCGCGCCGTATTCGGTGTAGACGGCTTCCTTAATGTCAGCGATCAGGCGGCCAACGAGCGGATTGTTCGTGTCCTGATTGATAATCGCGTCTTCGAGGATGGCAAAACCCATCTGTGCGGTTTGGGCGATCTGCTGCTGTGCCTGCGCGAGTTCATAGACTTTGGCGATCAGCTTGCCCTGATGGGCGATCATGTCCCTGGCCTGCAAAGCCTGATCGTGAAGCAGAGTCAAACGGGCTTCATCTTGCGGGTACAGTTCCAGCAGGATGTTGAGCTGATCGCACATGGCCTCGTATGCACCCTGGGCAGCCTTATCAAACATATCGGCAGAGAATTTTTGCAAAGAGACGTTTAGCGGTTTGAGTTCGCTCATTGCTGTCCTCCAAGAAAGGCATTGATGAACTGCTTGTCGGCGGTGCGGATTTGATCGAGGCGATATTCGATGCGCTCATCGCGGGACATGCCGACGGGCGGGGTCTGATAGGGCGGGATTTCGTATTCAGCAATATTCTGCCGGATGACCTGGACTGTCTCATCCATAATCGTCATGGATGACGCGGTGATGGTTTTGCGCGATTGCGGCTGTACCCATGCCTGGGGCAGATCGAAGATGAATTCACGGCCTTCACGGGCGATCACGCGCTCAAATCCGGCGGAGACCATTGCGGTTTGTGTGCCGGGGACGATCTGGGTGCTATTACGGAAGATGACCTTGAGCGTCCACTGATCGTCGCGGCGGCCGGGGCGGAAGGATTTCATGATAACGACGTTGTCCATGTTGCAACCGGCAGCTTCAAAAACGGCGTAGACACGCGGGGCGTACAACGGCAGTTGGGGCCAATGCTGCACCAGCTCGGCAAAGCGATCCAGGTCATAGAGCGCGTTCCAGAGACCGGCAACACTTTCGGCGGCAGGTAACTGGTGCATATTCTGCACGGGTTCGGAATGGGTGATGTCACGATCCAGGGCGACGCTGGCGACGGCTTCGTCGATCAAGGTGGTGGGAACTGTCAAGGATTCCTGGACGGTTGCCGCAGCGGTGATGGGCGGTTGATCGTGCGCGGGTTCGAGGGGGGCGGTGCGGCTGAAGGTGGTGTAACGTTCGACGGGATCGGCCACAAGGACGGTGCCATCGCAAACGAATGTCCAGCCGTCACTCAGCAGCTTCGCCACTTCCGCGTCGTGCTTGGCGCGATCCGTATCCAGCT
>JBGTHE010000663.1:0-3349 GCA_041746335.1 Lysobacterales bacterium
AGTCAATGGCGGTGAAAAGATCGAACAGACCCTGAAGGAATTGGCGCCGGATGCCGAGATCATCTTCAAGCGCATCGCGGTCACTCCCTCCCAGATAGAACATTGGGAATTGCCAAGCAGGCCGACCAAAATTTCAGATAGCCGGTCAAAACATTTCGGTCCGATCTCGGTTGAAATGGACGCTATCGCACCGGATGACCTCCGACAGCTGGTTGAAGATCACATCAACGATCATCTACCGCAGGACAAGCTGCATATCCTGAAGGTTGCCGAGGATGATGAGCGCCGCCAGCTCGATATCTGGGCGAAGGCGGTGCGGTCATGATGAGCGCCGCAACCTTCCGAGCGAAACATGCCGCACGCTGGCTCTACCGGGATCGTGGCAACGACTTCGATCCGGTGGCCTTCAAGTGGTTCCGGGAGAATGGCATCGATCCTGCCATGGTCACGAACCTCACGGGCCCGGCAGTTCGGCTGTCTCTCACCATCGATGACGACGGCTATATTGTTGCCGATGAACTCGGGGACCAGTGCCTCGCCTTCGTCGTCACCGGCGAGGATGACGAGACCGAACTCGATATCGTCGCCTTCTGTATCCAAGATCCGGAACGCTTCGGCACCTTCCTGAATCAGGCGGGGCTCTGCGGCACTTCAGCAGTGCTGAACCCAGCGAGTTTCTACTCGGGTCCGTGCCCCTTGTGGTCAACCCCACTTCGCTGGCTCCAGGCGGGCTGCCAGGGTGGTTGTGTGCTCGACGCGGACCTTGCCCGCCCTGTCCTGTCTAAGGCCCCCGGCAAGCTCCTGGTCGAATCCCTGGACAATGCCCGCGCCCTTGTCGCCGCCGGTGTAGTCAGCGCGAACAAACTGACGATCCGCAACTCTAACATCCGGAGGGCGGCATGAACGCTGACTTCATTGACGTAGAAGACCTCATCCACGGTAAATCCGCTGCCCCCGGATGTAACCGGGAGGCCAAGGAGCGGGCTGAACCTATATTTTCAGCGGCTGCGCTCGGGAACATGTCATTCCCTCCGATCCGTTATGCGGTCCCCGGTTACATTGCCGAGGGCTGCAACATCCTGGCTGGTCGCCCCAAGTTGGGGAAATCCTGGCTTGTGCTGGATGTTGCGCTGGCCGCTGCGCGCGGCGGCTATTGCCTCGGCGATGTGAAGTGCGAGCAGGGCGAAGTGCTGTACCTTGCGCTGGAAGACAACAAGCGGCGCCTGCAATCTCGCATCCAAAAGGTCTCGCCGGTCCATTGCATTGACACCTGGCCGGAGGCGCTCACTTTCGCGACCGAATGGCCCCGGTGTGACGACGGTGGCATCGAGAAAATCAGGGAATGGATATCGGCCGCAACAAACCCGCGTTTGGTCATTGTCGATGTCCTCGCACAGTTCCGCTCCGGTCGTGGCGACAGAGAAAGCCTCTACGAATCTGACTACCGCGCAGTGAAGGCACTCCAGCAGATTGCCAGCGATACCAGCATCACCATTATAATCGTGCATCACGTTAGAAAGGGCATGGGAGACGTCGACCCCTTCGAACGGGTGAGCGGAACCATGGGATTGACTGGCGCCGCCGACACCGTACTGATCCTTGATAGGGATGGGAACGGCTGCAGTCTCTACGCCAGGGGGCGCGATATCGAGGAATACGAGAAGGCAGTTGCTTTCAACTCCGAGACATGCCGGTGGATCGTACAGGGCGATGCAGCCGACGTCCGGCGTACCGATGAACGCGGGGCCATTCTCGCGGTTCTGGAAGAAGCGACCGAACCGATGTCGCCCAAAGAAATCCAGATCGCCACGGGGATGAACAAAAACAACTGCGATCAGCTTTTGTTCAAGATGGCCAAGGCTGGAGAAGTCACGAAGGCCAAACGAGGTCGGTATCTGCATCCAGATCGTACGGAACTTACTGATGGATGACCAAACCCCCGATAAGTTCGATAAGTTAGTAAGTTTGCGATCCTCAGAATAGCTAGCTTCGATCATGAAACTTATCAACTTATCGAACTTACCGCCCCTTGAGGGTACCTGGATAAGTTTTTCGTAGGCAAAGCATTGACCAGGACTCCTGCCGCCTATATGTAGACGCAATGTGGTAACATAGTACCACATACAGGAGATCGATCATGCGTCCGCACTTCGATGATGTTCTACGAATTCGCGTTCCGTCCGAGCTATCGGAACGACTTCGCACTACCGCCACGCGCTATGCGCGCTCTCCGAGCGATGTCGTCAGGGAGGCAGTCGTTGTACAGCTCGACCGGTTGGCCACAACGAACTGGCCAGTGCCCTGGCGGGTGTGAAAAGCTTTTTGGAACGTGAGTCGGGTTTGACAGCCGAAGCCCTCGGGCTGGATTTGCAGGGAGGGCGCTGGCAATGATCACCGGGCCAATCCGGCTTTCCCGCCCGGCAGAGTCGATTTGCGGGGTCGTGGGCGGCCTTCCTGCCTCGGGGAGTCCTGAGTTGTACCAAACCAGCGGACGGACTCCACGGGCCGTTTCTGAGTCACCGCGCGGCATTACCCGAACCAGAAGGAAATTCCTCAAGGGTTCAGCATGACCAATTCCCCTAAACCAGGCTCATCTGCGGGAAACAGGGGCAAGGGCAGGCCAAGGGGCGTGCCCAACAAAACCACAGCCCTGCTCAAGGACGCATTGCTCCTCGCCGCACACCGGGCAGGCGGGGAAGGCGGCCTGGTGGCCTATCTCCAGGCCAGGGCCATCGACACGCCAGGGCCATTCTTGACGCTCCTTGGTAAGGTGCTGCCCCTGCAAATAGCGGGCGCCCCGGACAACCCGCTGATCATCGTCTCAAAACAGCAACGCGATGCCGCAATCGCAGCCGCTACCCGCGCCGACGGCCCTGTTCGACCTGCAACAGCGATGGGACTCCACGGGCTGTTGAGTCACCGGGAGGCATTGGTCCTGCGAACAGGGGTTCAAGATGACCGGGACGCCTAAACTAGGGGAATTTACGGGAAACAGGGGCAAAGGCAGGCCAAAAGGCACTCCCAACAAGCGCACCACGGCCGCATTGGCTTTAACCGAACCCGGCGACACCCCGGTGGAGTTCGGCCTGCGCCTCATGCGCGATGACAGCCAGTCACCGGAGATACGGCTGCATGGCGCCCGGCTCGCAGCCCCCTACATTCATCCAAGGCCCCAGGCTCCGGGGGAAACGGTGAAACTGACCCTTCCCGACACCTCGACCGTCGATGGGATAACCAGGGCCTCCGGGGAAATCCTGCGGGCTGTAGCCAAGGGCGAAATCACCGTCACAGTCGCCCGCGACCTGGTGGCGATCACGGATGCGCACCGGCGCAATCTCGAACTGGCCGA
>JBGTHE010000664.1:0-3416 GCA_041746335.1 Lysobacterales bacterium
AAACGCGCACGCCCTCATACGAGCCTACCTGCACCACCGCGAAGCTGTCTCTGATCTCGCGGCTGACGTAGGGAGACCCGCCAAGGTAGGCAAAGCCGCCGGTCGCAGATGCGCGTAGACCGGTACTACCGTTGACATGGCTGGCATCAAAATGCAAAGTCCCGTAATCGTTCTGCGCACTGATTCCGGCGTCTACACGTTCCTGGTCAAGCATCCCGACCCGGGCTCGATAGCCAATACCCCGGCCAACCGGCAGGCTGCGCTGCATGTTCAGCAGCAACTGGTCGCTGGACCCGCTGAAATTTCCGCTGGCGCTGGTTGTGGTGCGACTGCCCAGTAGCTTGGTCCATGTGAAACCAATCAGCGTGTCATCTTCCTCGCTTCGAATGCGAGTGACGTAGAGCGAAAGATATCCCGCAGCGCTGAGCGACACCTGGTAACTGGCTGACAGGCTTTGGAATTGGGCCTCTTCGCGCTCCTCACGATTAACATAGCTCAGCGAGAGTGAACCGGCGCGTCGCAGGGGCAGGCTCATCCAAGCCTGGCTGCGGCGCTTGGGGGCGAGCTCGTCTTCAAGCAGGCCCAGTTGGGTAAAATCCTCCGTGGCCATCTGCACGTTAAACCCAAAACCCAGCAGGCGTGAGGCATGCTCCAGGCCGAAGGTAAACTGACCACCTTCTCCCCGGTCACTATTATGGCTGACGGCCAGGGACCCGTGGACCACAGCTAAATGACCCACCAGCAGTGCGCCACCCAGCCCCGCAGTGTATTGGCCGGAAAGCGCTTCGATCCGCGCCTCTCCGGTGAATATGTCACTGATGCCGAGGCGGTGGGTGCCAGCGGCGAAAATGCGATCGTAGTCATTACTGCGAAGCCCATAGCTCTCGCGCTCAGCCCCGAGTTCGTAGGAAAATTCGTGCAAACCCGCCCGCAGCAGGCGGCTAGAAACATAAAAGCTGTCGGTGATCACCTGCTCGCGGCCTAGCAGGTCGCGCACCACAAGCTGCACCTCGCCCTGGCCCGTCACTGTCGGCAAGTTGGGAATACTGAACGGCCCCGTGGGAATTTCAGACTGCATGCGGCGCATGCCGTTGACATAAAGTTCAAGTGTAGAGGGCAGTGCCGTTTCACCCTGCAAGGCCGGTAAGGGAAAGGTAATGAAGCCGGGCTGCGTAGCAAAATTGGTGGCCAGCTGTACGCCGCCGAATCGGACGGGTCGGCCCCAGGCTCCGCCGATACCTATCGCATCCCCGACGCGCAGACTGGCGCGACGCTCCGGCATGTCCTTCGTCCAAGTCGTGTCGAGACGGACGATACCGTCATCTTCGGCGTTGGCAGCAACATTCCGCCAGACGAAGGTGGAGGTCGCAACGCCCCAGCCGCCGAAGGCACCGGCCTCGAACAATCCGGCACTGAGCAGGTCGCCATCGCTGTGGGAAAGGTTCAGGTCATAATTGATGAAGCCACCGGGGTTCACTTGCGGCGCGGTTGCACCGCCGTTGACGCCGCTGTTCACTTGATTGGCCGTAAACCAGTTCGGCAAGGCCTCGATATTCAGGCTCAGGCGAGCGGAGTCCAGCACGTACGACAATCCCGGCTGGCCGTCCAGCACGCGAAAGTCGCGACCCTGCCACTCCAGCGATGCAACAGGCGGGTGCATGTTCCAGAACTGGAAGTTCTCTACTGGCACCCACAGGCGCCCGGAGCGGTCGCGCAACGCTAGCAGAGTTACGGTCGGCGGCAGTCCGTTGACCTGCACCTCCAGCAGTATTTCTTCGTAAATGTTCTCATTAGAGTTTGTATCGGTGCTTTGGCCTGAAGCCATGGCGCCGAATCCAGCATTGCTTGCGGAGTCAGCGTAGAGCTGCGGCGGCCTGCCGCCCTCTCCTGCGTACACCAGCGAGTTCATGATCAGCAGTCCAGAGCAGAGCGCAGCTCTGAGGCAGGGCATAAAAGGAGACGCGAACACCGGTCATTCCCGCGAGCAATGGGTAAGACCGCTGCCTGCGGCGTAGTTGCGATTGCTTTTATGCCGTGGAACTGGCGCAATTGAATTTATCATTTTCAGCTCCCCTGGGCTGAATCTCCCGCAACCGCTTCCCCATTTTCGTGACGCGAGAGTCACAACTTTTCATTACTTTTCGAGAGCGAGTTCCGCTTCCAGGGTCCCTGAGTCAGTAGTAGCGCGCAGTTTCCAGCGCCCAGTGTGGGTATCGGCCGCCAGCGGCCAACTGCGATTCTGGCCAGGCAGCAGATACACCGGCAGATTCTGTCCTTTGATTACTGTCCCGTCAGAACGGGTCAAATCAACCTGGCGCAGCTGCGTATGAGCGTTGCCCCGGTTGAATAACTGCAAAACGGGTGAGCCATCCGCCGCGTACCCCATGTGCCAATTCAGCTCGGGCGCGGCCCCCTGCGGCGGCAGCACGAACACGGGCAGGCTGAGGTTCAGCGCGACCTGCAATCCGTTGAAACCCTCTTCTATTGGCGGCGGTACTTCCCGCAGCAACAAGCGGTAGGTCAGTTCGCCTTCGGCCGCGGGCGCCCGCCGCAAGCCCACGCGCACCACCTGTGATGCGCCCGGCTTCAAAGTAAATAGGGGCGGGACCGCGATCAGGTCACTGCTGGCTTCCAGCACATCGGATCCGTCTTGCTGTTGCGACCAGGCATTCGCCTGAAGCTGCACGACGGTTTCTTCATCGCTGGTGTTGCGCACCGTGAGCATGCCGGACGACTGCAGAACAGACAGCGTCAACCGGGTGGGGCTGACACTGAAGGAGCCGGCCAGCGCGAGCTGACTGGCCAAAAAAAGAACCAGGCCGATGAGGGCCTGGCTTTTCGTTCTACTAAACATTTGACTTAGAAAGTCACGGTCGCTACGACAACGTCCGTGTAGACCCCGGCCGGAACGTTCTGACCCATTTCTACCAGGCCGTAGACGATATGTTCCTCAATCTCGCCGTCGCCGGTAGTTTCAACATCCGCCGTCGAATCGGCCCAGACCGCTAAGTGTCCGTCGTCGCTGAACAGATCGTAGCTCAGGAAGTTAGCAACGCCGTTCTTCATGCGCCGAGCCGGTGCACCTGACGTTCCCGTGGCATCATTGGCACCCTGGCCCAGTGTGATCTGGACAACGTCGCCCATGGTGCAGGTAACGGACACGGTTCCCGTGCCTTCCAGATCGGCATCCAAGTTCACATCGACCGGATCATAATCGCCAAAAGCCAGCGCGCTGGTGCTGATCAGGCAGTTTTCAATCACGGTTGCGCTGACATCCAGATTGTCGGTTGCGGTGTCGGCAAACACGTTGCCGGCGCTCAACGCCATTGCGGATATAGCTAAAAATAAAGCCTTACGGCCGAAATTTTTCGATGAGTTCATCATCTCTTCCTCCTTGAAGTGTAGATTGTGGACCC
>JBGTHE010000665.1:0-5626 GCA_041746335.1 Lysobacterales bacterium
AAATCAGCGCAATTATGTCACGGGTTTGACTGGGCTGATGACTCTAGTCCACCTGATGATTGAATTCCTGAACACGTTAGCCATCCGGGTATTATCCCGACTTCTTTACCCCTGACCATTATCTGGCGCATCACTGGTAAACGAACAAATAAACATGAATTGCTATACGTATATTAAACCTCAGGAAGCCTTTCCGTATCCCCCTTTCGGAATGAGAAGCCTCAAATTGGGAGCTCGTTTAGCACGCCGTGATGAAAAAATACGCTCAAAAATTCGCGACTCTAGAGCAGATGGTAAGGCTGATTTTTATGCTGAGAAACTTTTGAGATATGGAAAATATCAATATGATTCTAAAGAACATTGACTCTGTGATATATCAATTTTTCCCGACATGTCCGAAATCGGGTTCCTGGATTAACACCAGAAATACCGGAGATTCACACTCGTGAATATTTTACTCACTGGTTCCTCCGGATGGCTGGGGATGACTTTAGCTCCCCGCTTACTGCAACTGGGCCATCAAGTCATTGGACTCGATCCCAAACCCGGGCCATTCACGCAATGTGTCTCCTCCATTGCCGATGCCAGGCTGGTGCGTGAGCTGATTTTTGAACACCGCATTGAAGCCGTAATACACGGCGGCGCACTGCATAAGCCCAATATCCAGACCCACAGCTACAGCGATTTTGTTGCAGTGAATGTACAAGGCACACTCAATCTTTTGCAGGCGGCGGTGGAAGAAGGTTCGGCTGTGAATCGCTTTATCATGACCTCCACCACCTCACTGATGATTTCACAAAAAATCCGTGCCGGTTTGAGGGCCGGGGCCGAACAGGCGCAGTGGATTGACGAAAGCCTGCAGCCTCTGCTGCCGCGAAACATTTACGGGGCCACCAAACTGGCCGCGGAGCATCTTTGTCGAATGTTTCACGAACAACACAGACTGCCGATGATCGTACTGCGTACTTCGCGTTTCTTTCCCGAAGAAGACGATATGTCTCACACCATCACTCAGACGGAAGAAAACACCAAAGTGAACGAATTGCTGTTCCGACGCCTGACCGTGGAAGACGCTGCAGAGAGCCACGTGTTTGCATTGAATACGGCTAGCGAAATTGGTTTTGATACCTTTATCGTTTCTGCCAAAACACCCTTTCAGCCTGAAGATTGCCCACAACTGCTGCATGATGCACCCTCGGTGGTAGCAAGCTATTTTCCGGAATACCCGGCCATTTATAAGAAAAAGGGCTGGACCATGTTCCAGTCGATAGATCGGGTATACGATGCCCGCAGGATCGAGCGCCAATTGGGTTTCGTCTGCCAGACCGACTTTGCCAGCGTTCTGAACGATCTTGCCCAAGAATGACTCATCTGGTGAAAGGGTGCGACTGAATTGACCCAGACTACCGACAAACTGCAGCGCTACCATCGACAAATGTTGCTGGCGGGATTTGGCGCTGAAGGCCAGCGTAAATTGCTGGACTCAACGGCTTTGATATTGGGTTGCGGTGCATTGGGAACGGTTTCCGCCAATATGCTGGCCCGGGCTGGCGTTGGCCACCTCATCATCGTGGATCGTGATTTCATCGACATCACCAACCTGCAGCGACAGGTTCTGTTTGACGAACAGGACATTGCTGATGCCTTACCCAAAGCTGAAGCTGCAAGGCGCAAAATTGCGATAATAAATTCGCAGGTCAAAGTCACTGCGGTGGTTGATGACATCAATCATAAAAACATCGCTCAACTGGCCGCTGCTGCCGATATCCTGATCGATGGCCTGGACAACTTCGAAACCCGCTACCTGGCGAATGATTTTGCAGTGAAATCCGGCAAGCCTTATGTCTATGGGGGCGCGGTAGGAACCACGGGCATGGCTTTCACGGTTCTGCCGCACAGCATGGATGGCCAGTCGGCCTGGGAAACTCTGCGAAGCGGCAGTCGGGCCACGCCCTGCTTCCGTTGCCTGTTTGAACAAGCCCCGGCGGGCGAAGCTCCCACTTGCGATACCGTGGGGGTGCTGGGGCCGGCCGTTTCCATCATTGCCAACTTCCAGGCGGCCGAAGCGTTGAAAGTACTGACTGGGAATTTTGCCCAGGTTAGTCCCACGCTGCTGAATATCGACTTGTGGACCAATACGCTGATGCAGCTCGATGTCGGCAGCAGCTGGCAGGATGGCGATTGCCCCTGCTGCAAACACCGTCAGTTCGACTATCTGGAGGGTAAAGCCGGATCAACAGCCACCGCTCTTTGCGGGCGCGACGCGGTGCAGCTACTCAGCAAGCATGGCCAGGGTCAGGAAAAAATCAACCTGAAGGCCCTTGCCCGACGATTGGACCAGAGTCAGGTCCAGAGTACCGACCGCAATCCGGTAAGGGTTAATGAATACATGTTGCGCGCGGGCATACAGGACCAGGGCCGTGATTACGAACTGACCCTGTTTGCTGATGGACGCGCCATCGTAAAAGGCACGGGAGATGTTGCGGTAGCCCGTGCGCTGTATGCAAAATATATTGGTGCTTAAATGCAGCTGAACGCTGGTGGAAATTTTGCGCTCTGAATTGAAGTATTAATTATCAGGAGATTAATCGTGCCCGGAATACGTGTCCTCGTCGGTACCCGCAAAGGTGGATTTATCCTTACCTCGAACGCCCGTCGTAAAGAGTGGCAGGTTGAAGGCCCGCTGTTTGCTGGTTGGGAGATCTACCATATGAAGGGTTCCCCGTTGGACCCCAACCGCATTTATGCCTCTCAGACCAGCAGCTGGTTCGGCCAGATCATCCAGCGCTCTGATGACGGCGGCAAAACCTGGTTCCAGCCAGGATCAGTGGACGAAGAGCCAGTCGTTGATGAAATAAGCGGCTTCCCCAAAGGCGAAAGCAACAAGTTTGTTTACGATACTTCCGACGAAACCGGCAGACCTCTGACCACTCACCAGTTCTACGATGGTACTCAGCACCCCTGGAAATTTCTGCGCGTCTGGCACCTTGAGCCTTCATTGACGGAGCCGAATACAGTTTTCGCCGGCGTGGAAGATGCAGCCCTGTTCCGCAGCACCGATGGTGGCACGACCTGGCAGGAACTGGCAGGCCTGCGCGGCCACAAAACCGGACCTGACTGGTCGCCCGGTGCCGGTGGCATGTGCTTGCACACAATCGTCATCGACCCGAATAATGCCCAACGGATGTTCGTAGCGATCTCCGCTGCTGGCACCTTTCGCACGGAAGACGGTGGTGAAAGCTGGACGGCGATCAACCAGGGCCTGCATTCTGAATACATTCCCGACCCCAAGGCTGAAGTCGGACATTGCGTGCATCGGGTCGCGATCCACCCATCCAATCCCAATGTGCTGTTCATGCAGAAACACTGGGACGTGATGCGCAGTGATGACGGCGGCGACTCCTGGTATGAAGTCAGCGGCAACTTGCCCACGGATTTTGGCTTCCCCATTGCAGTGCACGCTCATGAACCTGAAACTATTTACGTGGTGCCAATTACCAGCGATTCGCTGCACTACCCGCCAGAAGGTAAATTGCGGGTGTATCGCAGCCGCTCAGGAGGCCGTGAGTGGGAAGCCCTGACCGAAGGACTACCGCAGGAGAATTGCTATGTGAACATCCTGCGCGATGCCATGGCGGTGGATACGTTCGAATCCTGTGGCATCTATTTTGGTACCACCGGTGGACAGGTCTATGGCTCAACAGACAGTGGCGATCACTGGCAAACCATCGTGCGTGATTTGCCTCCCGTACTGTCGGTAGAAGTCCAGATGCTGCCATGAGCGATTCAGCGCAGGCAGCCGCAAATCCAAGGTGCGCGGTGCGTCTGGTGATGCCACACCATTTGCGCACCCTGGCGTCGGTGGACGGGGAAATTCTTTTGGAGGTGAGCTTACCGGTTACTACGCGCTCGGTACTCAATGCACTGGAACAGCGATTCCCCATGTTGCGTGGCACGGTTCGAGACCATGTAACGCATCAGCGCCGGCCTAAAGTGCGCTTTTATGCCAATGAGCTGGACCTGACTCACCAGGACCCGGATACGCCTCTGCCGGAAGCCATCGCCTCCGGCAGCAAGCCCTTCATGATTGTGGGTGCCATTTCGGGCGGCTGAGCAATACTCCTGAAATTATCAGTCAGAGTTTCCTCAGGGCATACAGGCGAGACTGCAGTCAGGAAATTGAATTTCAGGAGGGGTTAAGCCTGCCTGGCGAATCTTGGTAGAGGCAGAAGTCAGTGGTGACTTTCAGTCCTTGCGGGATCTCCAATTACAGCCTTTACTCGGCCCCATCGGCACAGGGACTGACTCCTGCCGCGGTCAAACGGAACGCCGTCGTAGCCCACCAACTGCGCCAGTCTGCATTCGATTCATCGTCGGCCAGCATATGCGTGGCTCTGACCAACCAGTGGTTGTCGTTGGGTCCATCGTTGGCGCCATCGTTGCCTTCCAGCATTACACGACCATCGGCATCAGTAACGCCCTCTGCAAGTACTGAGCCGTCCGCTGCGCCACGGTCTACCCAGACGCCTGCCAGCGGCTGACTGCGAAAGGTGGCTTTGACGATTACCCCAGCGTTGTCAGCCGCGATTACCGAAAGCTCCAGCGGCAAGCCGACCGGGCAATCGATCAGCGCCTGTCCTTCATCCGTCAAAAGCAGTTTCAAAGAGCGCGAAAAGCGTTCACTTACCATGGCTGAATTGTCGGTGGCAGTCGCTGGATCTGAAGTTTTTTGGCGCTGCATAAGAATGGATTGCAGGTGCTCCTCGCGCAAATAGTCGTCAAACTTGGCGGAGGGCAGAACGCTTGGTGCAGGCTTGCCAATGTAGGCCACAGTCCGCGTCCCGTTGCCATCTTCAGCAGCAGGCAAGGTAATCTGCGGGCCTGTAACAGCGATCTCGCGCACACCGAGCGTGGTTGTCAGCCACAGCCGCTCGACTCTTGCGGGATTAAACGGTAAAGCCTCGGCGGGCAGGCCTTTTTCGCCGATAAGCAGTGCGATCTGCAGGTTATCGTCCGAGGGCTTTGCCTGCTCGACCGTCGCCAGCCAGATATCGTGCGCTTGTGCCGGCGCGAACTGCACCATTGCAATCACCAGCAGCAATGATCTGAGCTGCGGCAGGCGGCTGGGTAAATAAGGATGCACAGAGCGTGACGCGGCATCCCAAGGCTTGTCTTTCATATTTAACGTACTCATGAGCAAATTCACCCTCTGATGCAAAAAAACATCGCCGCAACGGTAATTGCCGTTACGGCGATGCTCAAAACAACAACGTACGATTACGGATTTTCGACAACAGCTCCTTCGTCAATCCCATTCAGACCGTTAGGCGAACCAGGTAATGGCGTCATCAGGTAAGGGAATTCCATATCGAAGAATGAAGCGTCAACGTAGGCGCCGTCGGTGTACGGCAGCTGGCCAGAAGGTGCATCATCGGGAGTGAGCAGCACGCCCATCATGACACGCAGCGCGATATCGACTACGTCATCGCCAGGGCGACGGCCGTTAGGGAAGCCAGCGATATCGCCTGCCAATACACCCAGCGATTCCTGACTGCCGGCCGCTACAGCCGCAATGCCGGTATTCAGGCGCAGCATTTCCGAAGGCACGACACCGTCGGGCTGATTC
>JBGTHE010000666.1:0-3833 GCA_041746335.1 Lysobacterales bacterium
CATCGCCCTGATCGCTGATATGAACCAGTGGTTGATAATCGCCGTGGCTGACGCGTCTGAAACCAGGTTCTTCGTTGGCGAGCCAACCCGGAATAACATCGCCGTGTTGTGCTTGGCGCAGGTAGCCGTAAAGGTTCAGGGTATTGGGCCGTGGCTGCAAAGGGTTGGCCTGGTACAAGGCCCAGTAGTGCGCCGCTTCACCGTCCAGCGCTTCGTTGACCAGAATGTTTTCTACAACCTTGGCAGCACCCCAGACGCCCAGCACCACAGCCACCGAAATGGCCAGCACCTGCAGCAGGAAGACCCTGACCAGGTTGCTGCGTAAATTGCCGGATCGAAACATGCATTCATCCTTTATTCGGGCTGTCAGTCTGGCTCATGCATTGTCAATGAAAGGTGAATAGCGACGTCTGGCCGCTATCAGGCCGCTGTGAGATAAGGCAGCATCAACGAAGCGGTACCCAGCAGCAGGAAAAACCCGCACATATCGGTGACGGTAGTGAGAATTGGCCCCGATGCCACGGCCGGATCCACTTTGAAGCGCTTCAATAAAACCGGCACTGTGCCACCTATAGATACGGCGATTACCGTGTTGAGCGACAAGGCAAAACCCACTACCAGACCTAACCAGGGATTACCTTGCCACACCAGCGCAACCAACGCGATCAGCAGGCCCAGCACCAGGCCATTGATGACGCCGACCACAGCTTCCTTGCGCCAGACATAATAAAAGTCCTGTGGCTTGATGACGCCTAAAGACAACTCCCGCATGCTCACAGCTACTGCCTGATTGCCCGAGCAACCGCTCATATCAGAAATGATGGGCAGGAATACAGCCAGAACGATCACAGCGCTGAGCACATCCTGGAACTGCGCGATTACGCTGGCGGCGATCACGTTCAGCAGAATATTCAGCGTCAGCCAGGCGAGGCGACGGCGCGAACGTACCAGTGTGGGCATGGAGCGCAATTCTTCACCACCCACGATACCCTGGGATTTCAGGTGATCGACTTCGGCCATTTCTGCCACCGCGTCGTAAACGGCACGCCGCCGAACCACGCCCAGCATGTGCTGATTTTGGTTAACGACCGGCACAGCGGATATATTGTTGTCGTCAAAAAAGTTTTCCAGCTCTTCCAGTGTGGCGGTATCAAGAACAGCAACCGCCGGCCGGAATATCTCGGCCAGGCGTACATCCGGCGAAGAGAAAATGATGTCGCGCATGCGGCATACACCCAGTAGCTGCTGCGACCGGTCGGTGACATAGATATAAAGCACATTGTTCAGCTCATATTCGTCTTCACGGCGCTGCAGGTCGGTGAGCACCGATCCCGCGCGATACATCTTGGGATAGCTGAAATACTCCGTCATCATCAGGCCGCCGGCGACATCGTCGTCATAGGCCATCAGCTGCCGCGCGTCACCCGCGTCTCGCTGGTCCATGTAGCGCAGGATTTCTTCGAGGTCTTCAGGGTCCAGTTCGCCCAGCACGTCGGCCTGATAGTCACTGGACATTTCGCTGACGATGGACGCGGCCACTTGCGGGTCCAGCTCTTCCAGTAATTCGGCAGCAGGCTCGTCGGGAAGGAACTCGAAAACCTCGGCAGCTGCTTCAGGACTGACCCGCTCCAGCACTGCCTGCTGTTCATCGGAATCAAGACGCATGAATGCACGCAGGCTGTCTTCGCCGCTCAGGCCGGAAAGAAAGTTGGTCAGTCCGGTGCTGTCATTGCTTGCCAGGTATTCGCGTAGAACGTCCCAGGGTTGGATTTGTGTCGCGGCCATGGGGAACTCCTTCAAAAATCCGTGTCAGCGATCTGCTGCAAACGTCGCTCCAGCTGTGCTATGCGGTCCAGCAACTCCAGCGCCAGCCCAACACCTGCGAGGTTGAGGCCCAGGTCCTGCTGCAAACGCGCACTGGCGCGTACCCGGCTGACGCTGCGCCAGTGAAAATGCCAGTGCTCACTGGCCACATCGCCAGACGGGTTCTGCGGCTCGATGATGCCTTCCTCCACCAGCAGCAGGATGTGCTCTGTAGGCATGGCGCAGCTGCGGCACAATTGTTCCAGGCTCAGCGAATTGTCTTCAGCCAGTAACTCACCTTGCAGGGGATGGGGTGTGTTCATGGTTAAACCTCGCTGCTGGTGTCGGATTTGACCACGAATGCATCGCGCAGCTGTTCAAAAGCGGCGCGCGCTTCGGTGGTATCGGCGGGTGGGTTGAGCAGTTTCAGTTCGGCATACAGATCTCCGGCTGCCTTTCCGGGCAGACCGGCGCCTCTGAGGCGCAGCGTCTTACCGCTTTGTGAGCCCGCCGGTATTCTGAGCTTTACCTGGCCGCTGGGAGTGGCGATGTTGAGCGTATCCCCCAGCGCTGCTTCCCAGGGCATCACGGGTACATCCAGGTAAATGTCCTTCCCTTCTGCGCGATAGCGCGGATGCGGTTTGAAACCCACTTCCAGGAAAAGATCGCCGGTGGCTCCGCTGCCCATGCCTGGGCTACCCTGGCCAGCCAGGCGAATCTGTTGGCCTTCGCGAATGCCCTTGGGTATGCGAACCGACAGCGTACGCTCGCGATTCTGCATATAGCCTTCCGGAGTCAGCTCGGGTATCTGCAGGCTGATCTGGCGCGTCACGCCCTGGTAGCTGTCCTCAACATCGATCAGGATGCGTGCGTGCCGGTCTTCACCCTGCATATTGAATTCCTGGTGTGTGTTATGTGGGCGTCTGCTCTGTTGGGCACGCCCGAACAGCTCCTCGAAAAAATCACTGAAATCGGCTTGTGAAGCACCGCCGCCATGGCCACCACCGGCTCTTTGCCGAAAGCCACCGGTGCCCGGGCCGCCAGTCCAGCCGGGTGGTGGGCGGAAGTCCTGCCCGGCCTTCCAGTTACTGCCCAGCTGGTCGTAAGCTGCCCGTTTGTCCGGGTCTTTCAATACTTCGTAGGCCTCACCAAGATCCTTGAAGCGCGCTTCTGCATTGGCTTCCTTGCTGACATCGGGGTGGTATTTGCGTGCCAGCTTTCGATAAGCACGCTTGATCTCGTCCTGGCTGGCGGTTTTGGCCAGTTCCATGACCTTGTAATAATCCTTGAACTCCATTCGTTCGGTTCCTTCTGCTTCTTTTGCGGGTCAGTATCTGAAAAAGCAGACCACAGACTGCCACGCTGCCCTGACTTCGACAAGCGACGGTTGGTGAAGGCAGACTTCGGCCAGACTTCGGCAAGACTTCGGCCAGGCCAGACTCCGGCCAGACAGACTCTGGCGTCCAAGATTTTCGACAAGCGAGGCGGCCCCCGGTAGGATTGCAGCCAGAACCAGCCCAACCGTAACAACAAGAAGGAGATTTACGGTGTCGAAGCAGCTCAAAGAACCCACAGCCGCCGGAAGCCTGGCCGAAAACGCTCACCGCCCCTTGCGTCCCGGTGAAATTTATCAGCCTTATGTTTCGGCCGACAGCAACCCTGCTGAATTTACCGTCAAGGCCATTTTCTTTGGGATCGCTTTCGGCATCCTGTTCGGTGCTGCCAATGCCTATCTCGGCCTGCGCGCCGGACTCACCATCAGCACCTCCATACCAGTGGCAGTGATGACGGTAGCGGCCTTTCATGCCCTGCGAAAAATGGGCGGTTCAGCGCACATACTGGAAGCCAATCTTTCCCAGACCGTGGGCTCTGCTTCCAGCTCGGTAGCCAGCGGCGTGATATTTACCTTGCCTGCGCTGTTCCTCTGGGGTGTGTATCCCTCGCTGTTGCAGATGACCTTGCTGGCCATGGCAGGCGGGATGCTGGGTGTGCTGTTCATGATCCCCTTGCGCAAATATCTGATCGAGCGC
>JBGTHE010000667.1:0-2601 GCA_041746335.1 Lysobacterales bacterium
TACGCATCGAGTCAGCAGCGCGCTTCCGGGCATCACCGCTTTCGATGGCCCATGCTCGGTGTTGCTGTATCGCTTCAATGAGCTCGTCAAGGCCGGTTCCCTCGGTAGCCGATGTTTTGACAACCAGAGGGCGCCAGGCAAGCCGGGGTGCTCCCAGCGTCAGCATCTGCGTCAGGTCTGTGACGGCTTCGTGCACGCCTGGCCGGTCAGCCTTGTTGACTACGAGGATATCCGCAACTTCGACTATGCCCGCCTTGATCGCCTGGATATCATCTCCGGCGCCCGGTATGGTCAACAGGCACACGGTATCCACGACTCGAACGACTTCAACTTCCTGCTGGCCGACGCCAACCGTTTCCACCAGAATGACATCGAATCCGAGTGCGTCCAGCAGTTCAACGACGCGCTTGGTGGCGCGCGCAAGGCCGCCGGAATGCCCACGATTTGCCATGCTGCGAATGAATACGCCTTCATCCAGATAGCGTTCCCGCATGCGAATTCGATCACCCAGAATCGCGCCACCCGTGTATGGGCTGGACGGGTCAACCGCTACAATCGCGACCCGCGGGAACAATTTTTTGTATGCCCCAGTCAGTACCGAGACCAGCGTGCTTTTCCCGGCGCCGGGCGGCCCTGTAAAACCAACCACAATCGCACGGCCGCTATCCGCATAGGTTGCTTTTATGACTTCGACTGCTTCCGGCTCATCGTTCTCGACAATGGACACCAGCCTTGCAGTGTCGGCAATGCGGCCAGCGCGGGCGTTCTCCAGCAGTTTGGCAACGTCGTTCTTCAACTCAACTCTCCGATCACGATGGGTCCTGGCATTCCAAATGAGTTCGTTCCTTGTTCCGTCACGCAGTTTTCTCCCGAGCCAGGAATTGGTCGCGTACCTGACGTCGGGCAACTTTTCCAATACCGGTTGTAGGCAACTCCTTTACTACGTGAATAACTTTCGGAGTTTTATAAACTGCCAGACGCTCCTTGCAGAACGTTTTCAACTCGAACTCCGTTATTGCAGTACCTTTTGAAGGAATCACGAACGCGTGCACTGCCTCTCCCCAGGCATCGTCAGGAATTCCGACGACGGCTGCTTCGCTCACATGGGGGTGTCCCATCAGAATGCCTTCGACTTCCGAGGGAATCACAGTATTGCCGCCCGTCTTGATCATCTCCTTGACGCGGCCTTCAAGAACCAGGTAGCCCTCTTCATCGAGGCGGCCAATATCTCCGGTTCGCATCCAACCGTCGAGCATTACCTGGCGGGTATTCACTTCGTCATCCCAGTAACCAGAAAACAAGGTGGGACTGCGAGCCACAATCTCGCCGCTCTGTCCGTCAGCTGCCGCTTTGCCTTCAGGGTCGAGCAGGTACAGTTGTGTCCCCATCATCGGGTGCCCAATGGTGGCTGCTTTGCGCAGCTGATCATGTGAATCCAGAACAGTGACGCAGAGCTGTTCAATCATTCCGTAGAACTGCGCAAAGCTCACATTTGGCATTTGCTCGACCAGCGCAGTAATGAGCGGCACCGGCATCCGCTCGGACGCGTATGAAATAAATCGAAGTGATTCGGGCAGTTTGGCAGGTACGATGTCCAGAATGCGGCGCAGAGTCGTCGGTATGGCGTCGAAGTGGGTTACCCCGTGCGCGTCAACCGCTTCCCATACGGCCGCGGCATCAAACTTGGGTAATATGATGTGTGTGGCCCGCATCAGCGTCAGCGGTATCAGGTGCTCCAGGCAGGAAGAAAACAGCGGCAAAAAATGCAGAGTGCGCTCGCCGTCATTCAGTGGAAGCTCCAGCCCCATTGTCATGGCTGCGGCCATCAGGCTGCGATGCGTATGAACCGCCCCCTTGGAGCGCCCGGTCGAGCCCGACGTAAAGAAAATGACCGCCGGGTCTTCAGGTACGACGGGGGTCAACTGGCGCAGCGCCGTGGCTGAGGCAAGGAATTTCGAATAAGTACCAAAGCCGCGCTTCGCAGGAGCCTCGGCCAGGCAAATGACCTTTTCGATGCCGGCCGCTTCCATTGCGTCAAGGTGTTCCGAGACGATGTCAGCTTGTGAATCCCCCACTATCAATATTTTGGGACGAACCTGCTCGATTGCGGTGGAGGCATCAAGCCAGGTCCACCAATGGTCCAGTGGGACGGTAATAGCACCGAGTTGCGAAACTCCGAAAAGAATTTCGACGAACTCCGGACGGTTTGCAGTCCATACTGCGACTCGATCGCCTTTTACCACGCCTGCTTTGGCAAGTGCTCCTGCAAACTTGCTGGCACGATCCTGAACTTCTCCATAACTCCATGCGGTATTGAGAAAAACTACGCCTTCCCGTCGCGGATGCGTAAACGCAGCCCGCGCCAGAATACCGTCCAGACGGAGTCCGCCGCTGGTGGCAGGAATCATTGAGTTTTGTACCAGGCGTTGACGTAGTCGACAATGGCAGTGGTATGGGTGCCAGGCCCGAACACTTCCGCTACGCCGAATTCCTTCAGCTTCAGAACATCAGGAGCGGGAACGATTCCACCCATTACAATCAGCACTTCTTTCGCCGCTTGTTCCTTCAATGCGGTGCATATCTGCTCACCGAAATGCAGAT
>JBGTHE010000668.1:0-3674 GCA_041746335.1 Lysobacterales bacterium
AGCAATCCGGTAGCTGAAAGTATGAACAACATCAAACCGGACAAACGACCCAGCCACTCAACCAACAGATTGCTTTCTTCGTCCGACTCGGCTTCAGCATTTTGGTAAACCTGCCAGCCGATGTGGATCAATACCAGCGGCAATAGGTAGGCAAGGTAACCTGTGAGGAACAAGAAAAAATTCGCCAGCCAGGCCCCGAACAGGCGGCCGATATTGTGGACATCGGGCGTAGCCACCGGATTGAAGGGACCCGGATCGGTGGGTGAATAAGACAAGAGACAGGCCACAAGGTAGACTGCCATCAACAGCGTGAGGATCAGGAAACTTTCGCCCAGCAAATGACGGGTGTTGCCCTGCACATGCGCTTTTAAGGCTGATTTTTTACGTGCTTGCGGCAATCCGAAGTTCCTTGTGTGCCGGATCTTGCTGAACCGGTTCTTGTTATCAGTGCAAGTTCGCGCTGGAGCAACGCAAACACACGGGTTGGGTGCCTGCCAGCATGCGCCGGTAGCTCAGTGGATTTCTTGAATTTCCGACTGTCGCACCCACTTAAACTAATACAGACAACGAGTTATTTTTCTGCAGTCATTGTGCTGCGAAACACGACCCTAATTCAATAATCGTACTCCCATAGGGTGTCCAACAATCGGGGCAATTATACATGAGCGATGTGAAGCACTTCCGGCTCCTGATCCTGGGATCCGGGCCTGCAGGATATACAGCAGCCATATATGCCGCCAGGGCCAACCTGGCACCCGCTGTGATTACCGGCGTGGAACAGGGTGGGCAACTCACCACCACCACGGATGTGGATAACTGGCCGGGTGATGTGGAGGGTTTGCAGGGACCTGACCTGATGCATCGCATGTTGGCCCATGCCGAGCGTTTCGACACGCGTATGATATTCGACCACATCCACACCGCTGACCTGTCACAGCGCCCCTTTCGGCTCGAAGGTGACAGCGGAGTTTATACGGCTGATGCGCTGGTGATCGCCACCGGCGCCAGTGCCATGTACCTCGGCCTGCCTTCGGAAGAAGCGTATAAAGGTCGCGGTGTTTCGGCTTGCGCAACATGCGACGGTTTTTTCTACCGCAAGCAGAAAGTAGCCGTAATTGGCGGTGGTAACACTGCGGTGGAAGAAGCTCTGTACCTTTCCAACATTGCTGAAAAAGTGACCCTGGTGCATCGCCGCGACAGCCTGCGTGCCGAGAAAATTTTGCAGGATCGTTTGTTTGAGCGTGCCGCCAGTGGGAACGTCGAAATCATCTGGGATCATGTGGTGGATGAGGTGCTCGGTGATGACAAGGGCGTTACGGGCTTGCGCATCCAACATGCCTCAACAGAGCAAACCCACGAGCTGGATGTGGCGGGTGTGTTCATTGCTGTAGGTCACTCCCCCAATACCTCGATCTTCGAGGGGCAGCTGGATATGCAGGGCGGCTATATCAGCATCCGCAGCGGCACAGCCGGATATGCCACTGCCACCAGCGTCGCGGGTGTTTTTGCCGCGGGTGATGTGGCTGATCATGTTTACCGTCAGGCCATCACATCGGCTGGCTTTGGTTGCATGGCGGCACTCGATGCGGAGCGCTGGCTGGATGAGCAATCCAATCAGGCGAAAGCTAGTGGCCTGTAACAGCCCACTCGTTGAAATCTAAGCACCAGCAGCCCGGGCCGTCAATCCGATGAAAGGCGAAGGCCGGATCATTACAGACCTTGGCCAATTGAAATTGGCGGATTGGGCACTGCTCGACCATGGCGACAGCCCGTTTTTGGCCCTGCCTTTTCTGCAAGCCTTGCAGGAATCCGGATCAGCGAATGCAAGCACTGGCTGGCAGGCTCATCACCTGGCTGTATTTGAGAACGATGAACTGGTGGCCTTCGCGCCCAGTTATCTGAAAAGCCATTCGCACGGCGAGTTTGTATTTGACTGGTCGTGGGCCGACGCCTACCAGCGCCATGGCTTGCCCTACTACCCAAAACTATTGACCGCCATCCCCTACTCGCCCATCACCGGACCACGACTGCTGGTGCGCCGCAATCACCCACAGGCGCTGCAACTGCGCCAGCAACTGGTTGAACTGGCTTTGCAACAGTGCCGGCAGATGCGCTTATCATCCTGGCATTGTAATTTTGTTAAAGCAGATGAAACGCCAGCACTGCACGAAAAAACGGCATGCGAGGTTGCTGAAGGGCGTTTGCTGGCTCGCTGTGACTGGCAGTTTCACTGGCAGAACCAGGGCTTTAAAAATTTTGAAGAGTTCCTGACTACTTTGCGCAGCAAAAAGCGCAAGAATATGTTGCGCGACCGACGGCTGGTGCGCGACGCCGGCATCCGGTTCCAGCGGTTGAATGGCACGGAACTCGGAGTCGAACAGCTGGAGTTTATTTTCGCCTGCTACCAGCGAACCTTCCTGCTGCATGGCAACCACCCTGCCTTGAACCTCGAGTTTTTTGACCGGTTGTTGCAGCGAATGCCCGAGGCAGTGATGGTGGTGATTGCAGCCCGTGACGAACAGCCCGTCGCCATGAGCTTTTTCCTCCAAGGAGGCGGCAGACTGTATGGCCGATATTGGGGTTGTCTGGAAGATCTGCCCGGATTGCATTTCGAAACGGCCTATCACCAGGGCATTGAGCATTGCATCGAAACAGGTCTGGGGGTGTTTGAACCCGGCGCCCAGGGCGAGCATAAGATCAGCCGGGGTTTCAGCCCAGTCAGAACGAGTTCCTTTCACCATATTTGCGATCCGCGGTTCAGCGCAGCCATTGAACAATACCTGCAGAAAGAGGCTGAATGGATGAGCGATTACGGTGAGCGGCTGCAGGATCATTTGCCGTTTCGTCAGCAGGACCCCGTAACCCTGGACCTTGAGCCAGCTCCTTCGAAGACAGACTCGGGGCGTGATGAGTCATGAGTGAAATTCAGTTAACCATGTTGGGTAGCAATGCTGATGCCCCCTTCCCTCCCAGCGAATGGGCGTTGCGACGCCCCAACGGCTTGCTGGCCTGGGGCGGTGGCCTTGAACCCGAGCGCTTGCTCAGGGCATATCGGCTGGGCATATTCCCCTGGTACTCCGAAGATGAGCCCATTCTCTGGTGGACGCCCGATCCACGTTGCGTGCTGATACCTGGGCAGGTTTATCTGTCCAGCCGCACCCGGCGCCGGTTCAACAGTCATCGTTATCGCGTGACCGCGGACACTGACTTCGCCAGTGTGATGGCAGGCTGCGCCGAACCCCGCGATGGCGCGGCTGGAACCTGGATTACCGAAGAGTTGACTGCAGCCTATGTTGAACTGCATGCGCGAGGTATCACCCATTCGGTAGAAGTCTGGCAAGACCATCAATTGGTAGGGGGTATCTACGGCATGGCCTTGGGAAAAGTTTTCTTTGGCGAGTCCATGTTCAGTCGTGCAGTGGATGCCAGCAAAATAGCCGTGGTGGCCTTGTGCCGGCAGTTGCAGAATTGGTCTTTTGAATTGTTGGATTGCCAGGTGACCAACCCGCACCTGATCTCTTTGGGGGCCGTGGAACTGCCGCGGACCGAGTTTGAATCCCGCATTGCACATCTGCTTGCGCAATCCGCAACACCAGGAAGTTGGCAAAGCAGTTTCGAAGTTGCCGAACGGTGGTAATGTCAGCCTGAGTCAAGCCGGACAGGCAGGCGAATTC
>JBGTHE010000669.1:0-3583 GCA_041746335.1 Lysobacterales bacterium
CCCAGGCTGCTGATCTCAAATGGCGCTATGTGCTGACAGAAAACAGTGAGCTGATGCTGTCTGGCCAGGTGCTGGAACAACCATCCACTCCCCGCAGCGATGAACTGGTGCCGGGTTTCGGCTTGCCCTTGCCCAGCTCCGAAGTGTACGAGTTCCAACCTAATCGCCGCAGTTTTTTGCACACCCGTTATCGGCTGCAATCTGAATCGGACTGGTTTGAAAATCTGGAAATTCACCTGGCCCGGCAGGTCATCACGGATGACCGGCGCAGCCAGGAACGAGGCAGCATCGAACTCATAACTGAAGGCAATGAAAGCACCCTGGATGGCTTCACTGTTCAATTCAATTCACCCTGGGCATCCGGATCATCCAGCAGCAGTGAGCTGGTATGGGGCCTTGAGGTTTATCGGGATGAAGTGCGGAGTGATCGACTGACCAAAGACACCGAAAGCGGCGAATCCACACCAGCACGTGGCCGTTTTCCCGATCAATCCACCATGGACAGCTTCGCAGCCTATGCAGCCAATCGCTGGGATTTCCAGCGCGCCAGCCTGGAGGCCGGATTGCGCTACAGCCGGTTTGACGTTTACTTGCCGGGTGATGACATCAGTTCGACTGCCAGCGTCGAACCGGATGACCTCACCGGCGAAGTTCATGCCTCTTTCGAACTACGACCCGGCGTCAAGCTGCTCAACAACATAGGTCGCGGCTTCCGGCCACCGAATATTTTTGATCTGGGAGCCCTGGGTCCGCGCCCGGGCAATCGCTACAACCAGCCCAACCCCCATCTCAATCCCGAATCTGTCTGGAGCTATGATCTGGGCCTGAAAACCGCCTCCGCGGCGTTTGAGACTGAACTGTTTGTATTCTATTCAGACCACCAGGACAAGATTACTTCGGTACTGACCGGGGAAACCACCGCAGAAGGCCGTGCCATCGTCAGCAGCGCCAACCTTAACAGCACAACTCTGTACGGCATTGAATCCGGTTTGCGCTGGCGTTTCGCAGCGGACTACAGCGCTTATGGGGTGATCAACTACACCCGCGGTGAGGAAGAAGATGCATCTTCGGGCACCGTACCGGCAGACCGCGTGCCGCCACTGAACGGCCGCCTGGGCCTGGTCTGGCAAAACGGCAGTGGTCTGCGGCTGGAACCCTGGCTGGATTTTGCCGCCAAACAGGACCGGCTGAGCCCGCGTGACCAAACCGACCCGCGCATCTACCCCAAAGGAACCGATGGCTATGTGACCGTCAATGTAATGGCTTCCTGGCAAATCAATCCGGATTTGGAAATGGGCATACGCCTGGAAAACCTGCTGGACAAAAAGTATCGTGAACACGGATCCGGGCTGGATGCGCCGGGGCGAAATTTTGGGCTGTGGTTTAACTATCACTTATGATTTCAGCCGCCCTCTGGACTCACAACCGTCTGACCTGCCGGGCGCTCGATTCGGGTAAACTGCCGGGCATGGGAAACCCCAGATTCAACCTGTTTTGCTTGATATTTCTATTGTTCTGCAGCGAATTGCAGGCTCAGCCTGTGGGCTCCCTGGATCTGGCTACAGTGAGCCCCGGGGACGGTGTGTATCGCCGTGTATTGGGTTCCGTTGGCATTGGGGCAGCCGGTGTTCCCGTGGCAGGTGCGTTCGATATCGACGGCGATGGACATGTTGACTATGCCCTCGCTGCCTTCCAGGCCGGGGTGACTTTCAACAGAAGTCAGGCTGGACAGGTATTCCTGATATTTGGAGACAGCCAGATCAGCGGCGTCCACGATACCGCCACTAACCCCAGCCACATTCTGCGCATCATCGGGGACCAGGTGCAGGAAAACGCCGGAAGTGAAGTCTGGATGGGTGACGTGACTGGCGACGGTCTCGGCGATCTGATTATCTGCCGGCAAAATTACTCACCCGGTGGAACACGTATCGGCGCCGGCGCTCTGACTTTGTTGCCGGGTGGTCAGGCTCTGCGCACTCTCGCGACCAACAACACCACTCTGGATTTACGCAATCCACCTGTCAACCTGCCGATTATAAATATTCACGGCGCTCAAACGGCTTCGCGCTTGTGTATCTGGGCTCGGGTTGGCGATGTGACGGGCGATGGCATTCACGATCTGGTGGTTGGAGCGGATCAGGAATCGGACCAGGGCAACGCGCATTCCGGTGCAGTCTATGTAATACGCGGCGGCGTGCACCTGGCCACCAGCAAGACCATCGATCTGGCCTCTTTTGGCAGCACTCAGGTCGGCAACATTGCCCGCATCCGCACCCCCATTAACAGTGCGCACTTTCACCTTGGCGCCACGGTGCAGGTTGCCGATCTCGATGGTAACGGGAAAGCGGAAGTTATGGCTGCTGCAGCCCTGAATCGATCCGGTGCAGGGCTGGGACCCGTTGGCGGCAGCGTGCACCCAACAGGCGGGTATCAGCCCAATGGGAATCCGACGGGGAAGCTGTACATCGCCTGGGATGATAACTTCGGCGGCACCTGGATCCCGGCTCCGGATTTTCGAATAGGCCTCGGTCCCGGCAGTGACACCGAAATAATTGGTGGCGCCCGCAATAACGCCTTTGGCGAAGAAATTCTCGGCGGCCTCGATTATGACGCTGATGGTGAGGCTGATCTGTTCGTCGGTGACCTGACGGCCAATGGCTGGGGCGCTATGAATGTTCGCTCAAGCGCTGGAACAGCGCATGTGATTTACGACATTGCCAGCTTGAAAAACCAGACCATAGCAGTGGACACACCGCCGCCAGGGTTCAGCATGGCCACTTTTGTCGGGCCTGTGTCGGGTGCCATCGCCGGAGATACCGCTATGCATGGCGACTTCAACGGTGATGGCATAGCTGATCTGGCTTTTTCTTCCCCAAAAGATCGTCCATTGGGACGCGTAAGTGCGGGCACTTTGCATATTGTGCTGGGGCAGAACACCCCCTTCCCCGCTATTTCAGATTTGAATCCAGCGAACTATCCCAGCAGCGGGGTCAATATTTTTGAAATCTATGGGGCTGAAGGTAACGGTTTTGGAGGCGAAGGCGATACGCTGTGCTACAGCGGCGCCGACAGTGATGTGAATGGCGACGGAATTATTGATCTGATCATCAATGAGATGGAGGGTGATGGCACCTCACCCCTGGCCATGGACGTTGGCAACCTGCTGATATTGAACAGCGCAGAAATTTTCGAAGTCGGTCATATATTTGAAGATGGTTTCGAAGACAGCGACTGATCTATTTATTCTGCTTCAAAACCATTTTCAAAAACCGTGTCGGCTGTGGCTTGCGCGAGGCAAGTTACGTTGAATAGCAGCGCTGCTTCGTCGGCATCATCACTGTTAATCCTCAGCTGCGCCACCTTGGTTCCCGTTGTCCATGGGCGGCATCGCAACTGAACGTCGGCCGATTGCGATGCGGGAATGCTGGCGGGGCACTGCACCACCTGAAAACTGCCCAGGTGAGTGCCTTGCAGTTCACAGCTCATATTCAAATCGGCGTCCCCCGTATTGCTCACCGTAATTTCCACAGGGGTGCCGTTCATTCCGACCGTCACCTCACCGAGGGCGCGGCCGTGCTGCTGG
>JBGTHE010000670.1:0-4995 GCA_041746335.1 Lysobacterales bacterium
TGGTCTCATCGCGAAAACCGGCAGTACGAATATCGCGTATCAGGTAATCTGACGCAAACCGCACATTTTCCTGGATGCGGGAAAGCTGGCTGGTATCAAGAAAAGAGGCCCGACCCGATAAGTGCATCACCAGTATGCCCCCCATCAAAAACAGGGACATCACCAGGGCCACCATCAGCTCGACCAAAGTCAAACCACCTTGACGATTCTGGTTGATTCTTACGGACCTGAATCGTTGTCCGCGAGTTGAATTCCAACTGCCCATCACGCTGATCTGCATTGAATGCGAACGTTATAGGCGAATGACTCTGTTGTGGCTTCGGTGTCGCTGAAACGCGATTCACCCCAGGTCATAGTGACGGGAATCAACACCACCGAGGAAACAGAAGTATCCGCCGCGCCTGGTGTGATGTTCAGATTGGGAATCTTCAGCATATTCGCCGTAGACCAATCCCACTCCGCACCGACTGCAGTGCGGTTCCAGTGTGTCGCCAGGTCAGCGGCTGCACTGGCAATGGTGCTGCCATCGCACAGGAACAAGTCTGTGTTGTCAGCCAACTCCAGCCACAAGCGCTCTTCAAAATCCATGGCGATGGTGGAGGCCATCGAGCGGAAATGGGAGGAGTGCGCATATTGCATGGAACTCAGCTGCATGGCGGCCAGACCTGCCAAGCCAATAGCCAATACGGCCAAAGCAATCATAACTTCGATCAGCGTGAAGCCGTTTTTCAACGTTGCAGTCGGTCTGAACATGGTTTTTTCCTCAGAAGATTTGCGGCCGCGAATGCTCATGGGCATGCCGCCTCACTGTCACATGCCAGAGCACAGGAACTGACCTGGCCGGTCGGAGTAATGTCGATCCGGCGGCGTTGTTGATTGCCGCTGCAATCGTCGTGTTGCAGGAACAGAGTCTCAGGTGTCCAGGCGTCGTCTGCATCGCGAATGTAGCCACGGTTATTGAAAGTCACTGACGCCACGTCCGAGTCGAGCCATACGCCGGTGTGGCTGGAGCAACGTAATTGCCCCGGCTCACAGCCCTCAGGTGCAACCTCTTCAGCCGGGTCGTTGACAAAAACATTCCAGCCGCCCGCATCCGAATCCAGCACCATGGGCACATCGGCATTACGCCGCAACGCTTCGCCCTTGGTAAAGTGCAACATGGCAATCAATTCATTACTTTGCGCCAACACCTTGTTGTTACGAATGGATTGAGTCAGGGATGGCATACCCCAGCTCAACAGCACAGCGATAACTGCCAGAACAATCAGCAATTCCAGCAAGGTAAAACCCCTGCTGCCTTTGGTCAAAAAAATACCCGTGTTATTCATTTCCATCCCCTTAAGACCCCCAGCAGCGATTGCCGTCGGGTATTGGTGTTTTGTTACCGAGATAATCCACTGTGAAATCTTCACAGGGGTCATTAACCTGATCGCCCGTTGCCGTTGCGGTCAGGGTGTACGTAGTGGCTGTGCGTTCAACCGTTATGGTGTAAAAGCCTTCATCCGATGCACCTGCGGGATTGGGGCAACCCGTAACGTAGGTGTTCAGGCGGGAAAAACAGCGCTCCAGGCTCTGAGCCCGATCCATCAGCGTAGAAGTCGCATCTGCCCTTCGTGCTTTACGCACCTGATCAAGATAGGAGGGATACGCTAAAGCCAGAAGGATCGCGAGTATGGCCATCACTATCATCATTTCGATCAAAGTGAAGCCAAGCGAAACCCGAGCTCTGGTATTCGAGCTGCGGCTCGGGTTTTTTACAACCCGGCATTGAACCTTACGAATGAAGCAACCTGAGAGCATTGCTGGCCCCTGTTGTAACAACCATCCGTGGTCCAGCTGCGATGGCAACAATCCTGCTGCTATCAAAAAAAACAGAAGTGACAGTGTACTGACGGGCCGTCAATCTGTTGTGAATGCGAGTGGAATTAAGTGTGCGGAATTGGCTGAATGTTATTCTGTACGATATCGCACTTTGGATGGTACCGTTCATACAGTAAAATCTACCGTTCGTAGACTTGACCGCCTTTCAGCCAATGCAACCAGAGTTAATTACACCCTGGACGCCTGTCACAGATTCCCCTTATAAGAATTTTAAACTCACATCATGGCTCGGTCAACCACGCGTCCATTGTTCCTGACATGGAAACTTGAAATAATGTGGCGGCTCGATGGCCAAGCCACTTCGATGCTACCGTCGACCGTTTACGGTTATGTGTCAAAGGAAAGACTAAATGAAACGGATTTCATTAGCTGCGTTTATCATCTGGCCGCTTTTAACATTGGCCGCTTCACTGGCTGCTCAAGATTCAGACCTGCTGGGCAAAAACGTTCCACCTCTGGAATCATTGGCGGCCTTTGCCCCCGAAGAGCGGGGTATCGCCGCTGGAAGTGTAGCCATCAGTCGTCAGGAAAGTTTGCTGCTGAAAAACGCCCGCCCGGGCGAGCGCATCAAGCTGCGCGCGCTGCAACAACATCTGGAATCTGAAGCCGGAGCAAAGCCCTTAGAGTTCCGCCGCATGGAGCTGTTCGCGCCGGGTGCCCGCGTAATGGTGTTGAATGCAGAGGGCGCAGTGGAATGGCAGCGGGATGCACGGCAATTTTTCATTGCCACCAACCGCACGACAGGTGTGGGTCTGGCAGTGGATTCGAACAGCGGTGAAATCAGCGGCTTTGCGGTGAAGAACGATTCGAGAATGAGCCTGCAAGGCCAGTTGGATGGAACCATCGAACTGCAGACCGTTCCGGAAAGTCCCGAAGAAATTAACAGCTGTTCGATGGAGCTGGATGATCAGCCACCAGAATCGCTGGATTACCTGACCCAACCCATACCCGACAGCCTCAGCGCCTCTGCCGCTGGCTCGGTCATCAACTATCAAGCCGTTGTTGCGGTAGATACCGACAACGAATGGATGGCCCACAGAAGCAATAACCCGACCACAGCCATGACCTGGATCACGGATGCATTCCTCGCCATGAATTTATTTTATGAACGTGATGTGGAAGCCCACTTGCTGATCGGTGACGTGATTCTGCGTACCCTACCTGATCCCTACACCATTGCCAGCGGCGCTTCGGATCAGATGAATGAATTCGCCTCCTACTGGCGGCTGAATCTCGCTTCCATAGATCGGGATTTCGCGGCCCTGTTCAGCGGGCGCGGGGTTACTGCTTACCAGTATTCGGGTATTGCCTGGCTGGATGTGTATTGCCAAAAAGGCACAATTCAGGGAAACCGTACGGTGGGCAGTTACAGCTTCAATGCCATGGGTGTCAACCGCACGCCTGCCAACACGGCCCTGTACATCGGCCACGAACTGGGCCATAACATGGGCTCACCGCACACCCATTGTTACAACCCCGTCATCGACCAATGTTACAGCGGCGAAAGCGGTTGTTACAGCGGTTCTGTGTCCTGCCCGGCGGGCGGCAAAGGCACGGTGATGAGTTATTGCCATGTGTCCAGCGGGGCCTCTTGCGGAACCAACAAATTAGAATTTCACCCGAGGGTTCAAACCCTGCTCGAAAGCCGATTGGCAGCCAACAGTCCCAGTTGCATTGCGCCCTATTCGGAACCACCACCCGTTGATGACACCCTCTTTGAGGATGACTTCGAAGGAAGCTTTTGATTAGAAGTACTGACTGATTTGCTCAGACAGCAGACCCGGGTTTGCTGCGACTCGCCACAAAATACAGCACGGTGCCGAAGGCCATGAACACACCGGTGAATAACCAGGAATCGCCAGAGGCCTGGGAGATCAGCCAAAGGCTGATGACCAACCCAAGAAATGGAATGAAAAATCCACCCGGTAAAGAGAAAGGCTGTTGCCCGGGTAACAGCGCAGTATGCAGTTTGGGCAAGGACAGTATGCAGGCCGCATAGACGATCAGCCTGACCACGGTGCTCATGGCAGCCAGCCAGACAAAGCCACCACTGAGTGCCAGGACGATGCTCAGCAGACCCGCAAAAGCAATGGCATTGGCCGGCGTACCAAACCCTGCATGCACCGAACCAAACCAGGCCGGTAGCACCTGAGCTCTGGCCATGGCGTAGACCATGCGGGGGCCGGACACCATCATGGAAGAGACATTTCCGATGATGGAGAAGACAGCACCGATGCCGATCAATACAGCGCCCCAGGGGCCCATCAGGATTTGCGATACTTCGATCAGCGGTGTTTTACTGGTACCGATGTCCGGTGCAACCGAAATCGAGACCAGCTGAATCAGCACATAAATAATGGCAACCAGGGCCACGCTCTGCACCAGGGCGCGTGGAATATCGCGCCGCGGATTACGCGCCTCGCCCGCCGGCACACCGGTACTCTCAAAACCAACAAAGGCATACATCAGCACCAGGATGGTTTCGCCAATGCCATCAAAGGTAGGCAGCCCTGCTGCTGAAAACACTTCCGGATTCAGTTTAGTGAGTCCGAGCAGGATAAGCAGTGCCAGCGGCATCAACTTCAGCAAAGTAAAAGTGAAGATGGCCAGCATGGCGTGCTTCACACCCATTATATTGATTACGGTGATCAACAAAAGAACCACAGCGACGGTCAATTGGCGAAACAGACCGCTGCCCAGTGGCTCCCAGAAGTAAGCGGCATAGGTCACCATCAGGTTGGTATTGGCAGCCGCGGCCGCAATGCGTGACAAGGTGAATAGCCAACCCACCTGGAAGCCGGCGAAAGGGCCGAACGCATGGCGCACGTAAGTGAGCGGCCCCCCTGTTTGGGTAAAGAAGCTGGCAGCCCGTGCGAAGGACAGCACAATCGGCATGATCAACAGGCCGCAGAGCAGAATCAACCAGGGACTGAACAAGCCGGTAGCCGCTGCGGCCACTGCCGGCAAGGCAAAAATTCCGGCGCCTATTACACCATTGAGCGAAATGGCAGCGAAGCCCAGCTGGCTGATTTCCCGCCGCAATCCGGCCTCAGTTTCGATCGGGATGGGTTCTTGATCCTGGTTCATGGCGGCATAATCGCACGATTGCTTGAT
>JBGTHE010000671.1:0-5353 GCA_041746335.1 Lysobacterales bacterium
GCTGGACGTGGCCCTGGCTTACTCCCGGACAGGTAATGCCGAACGATTCGATGATGCGATGAAGCGGCTGAAGCGGGTCAACTCGAGGCTGATCAGCGAGGGAGTCACCCACCCCGTTCTATTCATGGGTGAAGCTGCCCACCAGTCGCTGGCCGGCAACCTCGATTCCAGCCTTGACTTCCTGGATCGCGTGGTAGCAGAGGGCGGGACCGGCCGCCTGCCACTGGTTCTCGATTGGCCCCAGTTTGAGCCGCTGCAAGGCAACCCGCGCTTTGAGGCCATTCAAACACACATGCTCGAGCGGATAAACGCACAACGTGCGGAATTGGGTCTGAAACCTGTCAGCATATGAACACACTCAACGACAAGAAAGGTACTGTTGACGGGGAAAGGGCTAACCCCTTTTCCGAAGCAACTGAATCATGAACGATCAACCCGTCAGCTTTTTTGAGGAACTGAAACGCCGCAATGTTGTGCGAGTGGGTGTGGTTTATTTGATCGCGGCATGGCTGCTGGCGCAAGTAGCTGACCTGATGCTGGAGAATTTCAACGCACCCGCCTGGGTGATCCAGTCGATCCTGGTGGTTTTGATTATTGGTTTCCCCATCGCGCTGATTTTTGCCTGGGCTTTTGAATTGACGCCCGAAGGGCTGAAGAAAGAAAAGGACGTTGATCGCAGCCAATCCATCACGCCCAAAACTGGCCGGAAGCTGGATTTCATGATCATCGGCATTCTGGCCGTGGCGCTTAGCTACTTCATCTGGGAATCCCGCTTCGAAAATGAGACAGACTCAACCAAGCCGTCATTCCAGACCGGCGAAACCGAGTCTGGAATCCAGACTGCCAGCACCGAGACCCCAGGCCCGGCGACGGCTGCAGAAGCGACTCCAGGCAAACCCAACTCCAAATCCATCGCTGTATTGCCCTTCGTCAATATGTCCTCCGATGCCGAACAGGAATATTTCTCCGATGGCATATCCGAGGAGATCCTCAATTCATTGGCCAAGGTGAAAGAACTGAAGGTCGCCGGCCGCACCTCATCCTTTGCCTTCAAAGGGGAGAACCAGGATCTGCGCCAGGTAGGCCAAACGCTTGGTGTCGAACACATCCTTGAGGGTTCGGTGCGCAAATCAGGCACCAAGGTGCGCATCACCGCGCAGTTGATACAGGTAGACGATGGTTTCCACCTGTGGTCGGAGAGCTACGACCGGGAACTGGACGATGTATTTGCCATCCAGGATGAAATTGCCCAAGCCATCCTTGAACAACTCAAAGCGCATCTGCTGGTCGACGGCGAACAGATTGTGGTAGCCAGCACTCGAGCCGATTCCGAGGCTTACGATCTCTACCTGCTCGCAAAACAGCGCATGTACGAACGCACCGGGCCCACCATCGAGTCAGCCGTGGAATTGCTGGACCGTGCCATCGCCATCGACCCTCAATACGCGCCTGCGTATGCCCAGCGCGCCATCGCCGAATTGTTGCTTTCCGAAGGCACAGGAAGCTACGGCGATATACCAGTGGATCAAGCTCTGAAAAACAGTAAGTCTCTCCTGGATAAAGCATTCGAGCTCGATCCGGAACTGGCGGAAGGCTGGGCTGCTCTTGGCCTTTATTACAACAACCAGCCAGTGATCACCGATCAAGGCATCGAGCCGCTGCGGAAGGCGCTGGAACTGAACCCCAACCTGATCGATGCCAGCAACTGGCTATCAATCAACCTGAACGCCCAGGGCGAGCCCGCCGAAGCCAAGGCAGTGGTCGAAGATATGGTGGCGCGTGATCCTCTGTACCGTCCGGGCGTGCGCAACATGATCAATGCACATGTCTGGTTCGGTGAGTACAAGGAAGCGGAAGAATTTATAGAACGGGTGCGCCCGCTCATTCCCAATGACGCCACCATCGCCAGTAGTGAAGCCGCACTGAGCTCGGAGCTGGGCCAACACGCCAGGGCGTTACGGCAAGCTGAACAGGCCATTGCCCTGCAGCCATCCAACTCGGTGGCACACATCACTCGTGGCTTCGAGCTGATGGCCACCCAGCAACTGGAGTTGGTGGCTTCCGAGGGATCAGACTTTCAACCCATCGTGGCGCTGAACCTGCTGGGTCGGCATGAGGAAGCAGCAACGCTGGCGCGGCAACGGCTGGATGAGTTCGCAGCAGCCCCCGGCTGGATCAACCATTTGGTGCTGACCGGCCAGTGGAGCGAAGCTGCAGAATTTATCGAGACAACCTGGGTAGACCTGGAAGCCTTTGAAAAAAGTTTTCCTCCCTGGGCGGGCATAGGGTATTGGCCCATGCTGGATGTGGCACTGGTGTATTCAAAAGCCGGTAAAGCCGCCCAGTTTGACGACGCCATGCAGCGGCTGAAGCGCGTTCACGCAGACCTGTTACAACAAGGCGTTAATAATCCCATTTTCTTCATGAGTGAGGCATCGCGCCTGGCCCTTTCGGGTGATCAGGAAGGGGGCATGGATTTTCTGGATCAGGCTGTCAGCCGTGGCTTCATTTCCACATCAGCCCGCATTGTCATTGAGTACCCTTATCTCGGCTCGCTGGAAGGTGACCCCCGTTTTGAAGCTATCCAGTCCCGCATGATCGAACATGTGAATACCGAGCGTGCGGAATTGGGCCTGGAGCCTGTCAGCATATGAATGAAATCTCAGGCAGCAGCGTTGGGGTCAGAGTAAAACTCAAAAGCCTCGTCATTCCAGAATCGAGCGCAGCGAGACTTCTCGAATCCACGAATGGATCGCACCTCCTGGATTCCGGACAGTTTGCTGCGCAAAGTCCGGAATGACGGAGTTAAAGAAAACATCGGCACGGAATGGATGCTGAATGACTGAAAAAACCGGCTTTTTTGAGGAACTGAAACGCCGCAACGTGGTGCGCGTTGGCGTGGCTTACCTGGTGACGGCCTGGCTGCTGCTGCAGGCAGCCGACATCGTGCTGGAAAACATCGAAGCACCTCTGTGGATCATGCAGGTGTTCATGCTGGCACTGGCGATAGGGCTACCGATCGCCCTGATTTTTGCCTGGGCTTTCGAGCTGACACCGGAAGGTCTCAAGCGCGAAAAAGACGTTGATCGCAGTCAATCCATCACGCCGAAAACAGGCCGGAAGCTGGATTTCATCATCATTGGCGTCATGGCCGCCGTGATCGTTCTGTTGCTGGTTGATCGCTTTACCGGTTCACCAGAAGATGCGCCCGACCCAACTTCTCCGTCATTCCAGACCGGCGTAGCCGAGTCTGGAATCCTGATTGCCGGCAACGAAACGGAAGTCGAATTGTCCGAAGAACCCACCCCTTCAATTGCCGTGCTGCCCTTCGTCAATATGTCTTCTGATCCCGAGCAGGAGTTTTTCTCCGACGGAATTTCCGAAGAAATTCTCAACGCGCTGGCCAAGGTCAAAGAGCTGAAAGTGGCCGGCCGAACTTCTTCTTTCGCGTTCAAAGGCAAGGACCAGGATCTGCGGCAGATTGGCTTGGCTTTGGGCGTGGCCCATATTCTCGAAGGTTCAGTGCGCAAATCCGGCGACACGGTCCGCATTACCGCACAGCTGATCCAGGTGGACGATGGTTTTCACCTCTGGTCGGATACTTACGATCGCCAACTGACCAACGTATTCGCCATCCAGGACGAAATCGCCACCGCCATTCTCGAACAGATGAAAGCACACCTGGTGGGAATGGATGAGTCGTCCACGATTGAAGTAGCGCAACGCACCGACCCGCAGGTTTACGAGAATTACCTGCTGGCGAAGCAACGGCTTTACGAGCGCAAGCGGCTGTCGATCGAATCGGCCGCGGACCTGCTGGACCAGGCCATTGCGAAAGACCCCGCCTACGCGCCGGCTTATGCGCTGCGCGGGATTGCTACCTTGCTATTGTCGGATCGCAATTATGGTGAACTGACCCGCGCAGAAGCTGACGCTGAGGGTAAGCTTTACCTCGACAAGGCCCTGCAGCTGGAGCCGGATCTGGCCGAAGCATGGGCCGGCATTGGCCTTTACCACGTCAATCGGCCAACCGAACAACGACAGGGAATTGACGCGCTGGAAAAAGCGCTGGCCATCAATCCCAACCTGATTGATGCCAGTAACTGGCTGCACATTGCCTATGGGGATACGGGCGACAATGTGCGCGCCCTTGCCATACTGGAAGACATGGTCGCGCGTGATCCGCTGTTTCCACCGGCGTTCGGCAATGCGATCAATGCATACAACATCTTTGGACTGCAGGACAAGTCGTGGGCACTGCTGGAGCGCGTTCGCCCGTTTCTGCCGGGCGATCCTCAAGTGATGCAGGCGGAGGCCAATACCTGGATGTCGTTGGGCCAGCCGTCCAAAGCTCTGCCCCTATTGGAGACGGCCCTGGCCACCCAGCCGAGTGACAGCGTAATGCGGTACTCTCTCGGCTGGAGCCTCATGCAAACCGGTCAGTTCGAGCGCATGGCGGAAGAAGGACTGCGCTTTCAGAAAGCCATTGCGCTGGACATCCTGAACCGACCGGAAGAAGCGCTGATGATCGTTCAGAAACTGGCTGAAGAGGGCCTGATTGGGGGGCTGCTCGCTCAGTGGGACCGTACAGGCCGACACCGCGATCTGGTCGAATTCATCGAATCACGCTGGACCGATCTCGCCGCCTTCGAGCGTGAATACCCGGATACTGGCGATGGTTACACCAACATGTTGCATATTGCCCGGGCGTACTCACTCACGGGCAACGAAGCCCGCTTCGCAGATGCCATGGCACGGGTACGCGCAGCGCACGATCGCGCTCTGGGGCAGGGCATCAAAGACCCCTATCTGCTGATGCACGATGCGCGCTACTACGCGCTGGCTGGCGATCCAGAGCGCGCTAAGCAGGTGCTGGCGCAGGCTGTAGACTCTGGCGTGATGCTGGGTCAGCGGCTCGATCTCGTCTGGGGTGAACTGGCGGTGCTGGCCGGCGACCAAGAGTTCGAGGCCATCCAGTCGCGCATGAGTGAGCGGACGAATTCCGAGCGAGCAGCATTGGGCCTGGAGCCCTTGCAAATATGAGCCTGTTTGAAGAGCTCAAACGCAGGAATGTATTCCGTGTAGGCATTGCCTATGCGGTTGCATCCTGGTTACTGGTGCAGGTGGCCGACCTGGCGCTGGATGTGATCGGTGCCGACGACTGGATGTTGCGTGGCGTGGTGATACTGCTGGCCCTCGGGTTTATTCCGGTGGTGATTTTCGCCTGGGCATTTGAGATTACACCCGAAGGTATCAAACGCGAATCCGAGGTCAACCGAACCGCTTCTATTACCAACGTCACCGCCAAGAAGCTGGATTACGTCACCATTGGCCTGTTGATGGGCGCAATCGT
>JBGTHE010000672.1:0-5055 GCA_041746335.1 Lysobacterales bacterium
CGTGAAGATACCGGACCTTCTCGTATTCAGCGCATTGACCGGCAGACAGGCATACGCGTGGAGGCCCAAACGGAAGGTATCAGCAGTGAAAAGGCGCGAGAACTGATTGAACAGAAAATGAATTTGCTGAGCTTACCTGCCGGCTATACATGGAGCTTTGGCGGCGGCTTTGATGAAGATGAAGAGGCCATGCAGAAAATGGTCTTCAATATCATCCTCGCCATTGCCATTATTTACATTGTTCTGGCAGCTCAGTTTGAATCGTTGATTTACCCGGCCAGTATGGTCTGCACCATCCTGTTTTCTGTTGTTGGTGTTTTCTGGTTCTTCCTGATTACGGGCACGAATTTTTCGCTGATGAGCATGATTGGCATTCTGATTCTGATTGGGGTGGTGGTGAACAACGGCATCGTGTTGATCGACCACGTCAATCACTTGCGACGACAAGGCTTGTCGCGTGACGAGGCGCTGGTGCAAGCCGGCAATGATCGTCTGCGTCCCATCCTGATGACCGTTGGAACTACTGTGCTTGGTCTGGCGCCGTTGTGTGTTGGCACAACCCAGATAGGCGGTGATGGCCCGGCATATTTCCCTATGGCGAGAGCCATCGTAGGCGGTCTGCTGTTTTCCACCGTTGTCAGCCTCGTCTTTCTGCCGACGATTTACATCTGGCTGGACGCCATGCGCACCTGGCCCCGACACATGGCGCATGGCCTGGGTATAGCAGGCCGTTTTGCGGGCCGGGTGGTGGCCCGTCCTGTTCGCAGGATGTTCGAAGTAATCAGGCCCGCACGGGAGTCGTCCTGAGGGCAAGCTTTTGATGATTGGTTTCCCTTTGCAGGCAATGCTGTCCCGCCCTGGTCAGGATAGCCTGCCGATCTTCTGTGCGGGTTCCTGATTTTTTCTCTTTTGCTCGTTGAGTTTTTGCGCCAACTTGATGGGTTCAGATCTCTTCTGCTTCAACTCAGTGAAAATCCCTTGAACGGGTATCCAGGCCATCCGCCAGGTGGCTGAAATCATGTGCGCGATCTGCAATCAGGTGATGCACATCACCATCGGTTTCCAGGATGCCGTCTATGGCCAGTACGCTGGCATTGATAATCTCGGCTCTCTGGCGTTCCCATAGTCGCGGCCAGATCACTACGTTAACGCAGCCGGTCTCATCTTCCAGGGTTACGAACAGGGTGCCACTGGCTGTCATTGGACGCTGGCGCATGGTAACCAGTCCGCAGGCGCGCACCCGGCTACCATGCGGCAAGCGGCGTAATTCGGTAGCGCTCAATACGCGGCGGTGACGTAACAGCGGGCGCAACAGGGCCAGCGGATGACGCCCCAGGCTCAGCCCGGTACTGGCGTAATCAGTACGGATATCGTCAGCTTCGGTAGGTGGACGGATAGATACTTTGGGGTCAGAGTTAAAACTCTTGGGGGATGTGGTCCCTGTATTTGTTTGAGACGAGTTTTTACTCTGACCCCAATTATTCCAATTATTCGCCCAAAGCGGTGCAGGTTTTTCTACTGCAGCGACTTCCCAACGTGCCCGGTGGCGATGGCCAGCGAGGCTGCGCAGCGCTCCTGCTTCCGCGAGCACGGCCAGGTCGTGCCGATCCAGTTGTGCACGCGTGGCCAGTTCCTGTGGATCGGAAAAAGTCGCGTGTTGGCGCGCTTTCACCAGCCGCTGTGCGGCCGCTGCACGCATACCCTTGATCATTCTCATACCCAGCCGCAAAGCTGGCTTCCCTTGCTCACCACCAGCTATCAATGTGCTGTCCCAATCACTGTAGCGAACATCAACCGGCAAGACTTTCACGCCATGGCGTTGTGCGTCCTGCACCAGTTGCGCTGGCTGATAAAAACCCATCGGTTGTGAATTCAACAGAGCACAGCAGAAAGCCGCCGGGTGATGGCATTTCAGCCAGGCAGACACGTAAACCAGTAAGGCAAAGCTGGCAGCATGCGATTCCGGAAAACCATATTCGCCGAAGCCACGTATTTGCTGAAAGATCTGCTCGGCAAATTCTTCCTTATAGCCGCGCTCCAGCATGCCCTTGACCAGGCGCTGGTGCATGTACTCCAGGCCACCACGGCGCGCCCAGGCGGCCATGGAGCGTCGCAGGACATCCGCTTCTGAGCCCGTGAAACCGGCAGCCACCATGGCGATCTGCATGACCTGCTCCTGAAAAATGGGCACGCCCAGAGTGCGCTGCAACACTGCCTTGAGTGCTTCGGAAGGATAGTTAACCTGCTCCAGCCCGCGCCGACGCTGCAGGAAAGGGTGCACCATGTTGCCTTGTATGGGGCCAGGCCGGACGATAGCAACTTCAATCACCAGGTCATAAAAGCAGGCCGGTTTGAGCCGCGGCAGCATGGCCATCTGTGCGCGTGATTCGATCTGGAACACGCCAACGGTATCGGCCTGCTGGATCATGGCATAAGTTTGCGGATCTTCGGCAGGGATGTTGGCCAGAGTGGGGTCAGAGTAAAAACGGGCAAAACCGGGGTCAGGGTCAAGTGCCCGAGTGGTGCACTCCGGCGCTTGACTCTGATCCCCCCTGATCAGGTCCAGGCAACGATGGATGGCGCTGAGCATACCCAGAGCCAGGCAATCGACTTTCAGCAGGCCCAGGGTTTCCAGGTCCTCCTTGTCCCACTGGATCACAGTGCGGTCTGGCATGGCGGCATTTTCCACTGGCACCAGCGAGGCCAGCGGTGCTTCGGAAATCACAAAGCCGCCCACATGCTGCGACAGATGCCGGGGAAAGCCAACCAGCATCTGCACCAGATAGACCAGTTGCTGCACCTTGAGGTTGTCCAGCTTGAATCCCTGTTGCTCTATGCGCTCTGTAAAGCTTTCCGGATGGTCCCACCAGGTGGTATTGCGTGCCAGCAGGTCAGCTTGGCCCAGTGAATAGCCCAGCGCCTTGGCTACATCGCGGATGGCACTGCGTGACCGGTAACTGATGACGGTGGCTGCCAGCGCAGCACGGTCGCGACCGTACTTGCGATAGATGTACTGAATGACCTCTTCGCGCCGGTCATGCTCGAAATCCACGTCGATATCGGGTGGCTCATTCCGATCACGCGAGATAAAGCGCTCGAACAGCATGTTCATGCGTGCCGGATCGACTTCGGTAATACCCAGGCAAAAGCAGACGGCGGAGTTGGCTGCTGAACCTCGACCCTGGCACAAAATGCCCTGGCTTCGGGCATAGCGGACGATATCGTAAACCGTCAGAAAGTAGGGCTCGTAATGCAGCTCGGTAATCAGCAACAGCTCTTTCTCAATCTGTTCTCGCAGAGCAGGAGAAACAGGGTCAGTACCCCAACGCTCGCGAATACCCGCTTCGGTAAGTTGCCTGAGGTAGCCGCTGGCGCTGAGTCCTTCCGGTACCACTTCACGCGGATAGCGATATTGCAGCTGTTCCAGTCGGAATTCACAGCGTTCGGCGATGTCCAGCGTGGCGCTCAGGCAGGCTGCCGGGAAAAGCTCAACCAATTGCTGTCGTGTGCGCAAGTGACGCTCGCCTGAGGGCAGGGCGCGGTAACCCAGTTCGGTAACGGTGCAACCATGGCGTATGGCTGCCAGCACATCGTGTAGCATTCTCCGCGAACGTTTGTGCATCTGTACATCGCCACAGGCGACGGTGGGTATGCTGGCAGCATGTGCCAGCTGAGCCAGGGCGGCCAAGCTCCGGGTATCGTCCGGGCCCCGATGGAGGCTGATGCCCAGCCAGCAACGACCGGGAAAAAAAGCAGCCAGCCAATGTGCCGTCAGCAGATCGTCTGCATCGGCGGGTAACCAGATAGCCAGGCAGCGGTCCAGGCCGTGCTCAAAGGCCGTATCGGGCAGCGCATACTCGCCCTTGGGCGCATTACGGCGACCGCGGGTAATCAAATTGCATAGTTGTGAATAGCCACCGTGATCCTGCGGCAACAAGACCAGTCGTGAGCCGTTCTCCAAACGGAACAGGCTGCCCGGAATCAGTTGTATGGCCTGTCCGTGGTCACGGCAACGGCGTTGTTCTTCCAGGGCTCGTACCACCCCGGCCAGGGAGCATTCATCCGTGATCGCAATGGCCTGGTAACCCAGTTGAGCGGCGCGGCTTACCAGTTCCTGCGGGTGCGAGGCACCAGTGAGGAAGCTGAAATTGCTGCTGCAAACCAGTTCGGCATAATTACTTGTGGAGCGGTGGGGTACAGACATACTGTAGCTTTATACAGTATTCTGGGGATTGAGTCACGGCAGATAAACCCAGGCTCAGGACTCTCTCAAAAATAGACGGCTTCAAATCGAGCCAGCAGGGTGTCGTTTTTATACAGCTCCATGAACTGACCCTCAACGCGGACACGATTCACCTCATTCAATGCCAGCAGGAATGATTGTTCGGTTTCCATGCCTGCGATACAGGCCATCATGGTAGAGCCTATGCCTGAAAAACGAATTTCAGTGCCGCTCAAGGTGTAACTGCCAAAAAAACTGTTGCAGCCCCCATTTCCGTTAACGCGGTCGTCTTCGCTGTGGAATAACAAATGAGCCTCACGTTGATCCAGCGCGGATTTGATTTTGTCACCGTTCAGGCTGAGCAGTTTCCAATAGGTATTGCGCAGGTCGGCATGCTGATCCGGAGTGCAGTCCTGCGGATTGGATACTCTTTTAAATTCATCTACTATCAACTTGATCTCATTGGTATTTTCTTCCATGCCAGGTCGTTCCAGATAGCGCCCAACCAGATCAACTGTCAATGGACTTCCAGGTTCATTTCCGGAATTCAAATACGCGCGTTCAAGTTCTATATATTGCCCGGACATCTCCACTGGAAAAGATCTCGAGCTGCTGCAATCGCGAAACCGGGCGGCGTCCGCCATGTAGCTGAATTGACCTCTCAGATCCATCCCGATACCGTTTACTGATGAGCCTTCTGAAGGTTCTGGCTGGTCAGTGGCAGATTTACGCCCCGCACTGACCAGCAAAATATCGGCATGGTTGCCCGCACCGTGGGTGATCACCGGAATATGGGTATCGTTGATGAACCAGAGGCTGCCATCAGCGGCCCA
>JBGTHE010000673.1:0-1714 GCA_041746335.1 Lysobacterales bacterium
TACAATGCGCCTCCCTGCAAGAAAACATTCCAAGCATGAGCAAAGACAGGAAAAAATCAAACGAATCACAGCAAAGTGGCCACATTGATGCCAAGGCTCCGGAACGCCAGGACGTGGTGGATCTGTTGCTGGATCAAGGACGGCCGCTGAAACGTAAAGAAATTGCGACCCACCTGTCGGTCGACTCTGCGGATAGCCGTGAGATCCTGCGACGGCGGCTGAAGGCCATGTTGCGCGACGGCCAGTTGGTGAAGAGTCGCAACAACACCTATGGCCTCCCGGAAAAAATGGACCTGGTGCGCGGACGCATCAGTGCACATCGCGACGGGTTTGGTTTTCTCATCCCCGAAAGCGGGGAAGGTGATCTATATTTATCGCCCCGACAGATGCGCCAGGTTCAGCACGGCGATCAGGTCCTGGCGTGCATCACGGGTGTGGATGATCGTGGTCGTCGCGAAGGTGCGATTACGGAAGTTCTGCAACGTGCCCATCAGAAGATAGTGGGTAGATTCGTGCGCGAAAGCGGGGTTTGCCTGGTGGTACCGGACGATCCTCGTCTGACCCAGGATGTGTTGATTCCCCTGGACGAAACCGGGGGTGCCAAACCAGGACAGGTAGTGGTTGCGTGGATCGTCGATCCGCCTTCAGAGCACAAACCGCCGGTGGGTAAAGTGGTGGAAATTCTCGGTGAGACAGGCGCTCCGGGAATGGCCACGGAAATCGCCATTCGCAATTTCAACTTGCCGTTTGAATGGCCCGAGGGGGTTGAAGCACAAGCTGAAGCTTTCGGTGCCAGCGTGCCGGAAGAGATGAAAAGCGGCCGACGTGATCTGCGTGATCTGCCGTTGGTGACCATCGATGGCGAAGATGCGCGCGATTTTGATGACGCAGTATTTGCACAGCGCCGCAACAACAGCTGGCGCCTGGTGGTAGCCATCGCCGATGTGTCCAGCTATGTGCAACCAGGCACGGCTCTGGATGATTCCGCGTTGGAACGAGCCACTTCAGTGTATTTCCCGGGCCGCGTCATTCCCATGCTGCCTGAAGCGCTTTCCAATGGATTGTGCTCGCTGAATGCGGAGGTGGACCGACTCTGCCTGGTGTGTGACATGTCAATTAATGACCAAGGCAAAGTCACCCGCTCACGTTTTGATACGGCTGTGATCAATTCCAAAGCCAGGCTGACTTACAACCAGGTGTGGAACTGGCTGACCAGTGGCTCTGAACAAATACGCCCCGGCGCCAAAGAAGTGTCGCAATCGCTACGTGACCTGTATGGCTTGTACAAGGCCTTGCGTAAAGCCCGTACCCGCCGCGGAGCCATTGATTTCGACAGCACTGAAGTTCGCTTTTTGTTCGATGAGCAGGGTTCGGTGGCGGATATCCTTCCGTATGAACGCAATGATGCCCATTTGATCATCGAGGAGTGCATGATTGCTGCGAATGTGGAAGCAGCCAACTTTCTCCTGCAGAACAACATTCCGGCGCCTTACCGTTCGCATGAGCCACCGCAGCAAGGCAAGATCGAAAATCTCGAGCAATTCCTGAAAGGATTGGGCATACGCAAGACCTGGAAAGATCAACCCCAGCCGCGTGATTTTGAAACCATCGTTCAAAGCATCAAGGGCCGGGATGATGAAAACCTGATCATGATCATGCTTCTGCGCTCGCAAAGTATGGCGGTCTATCAGGCGACCAACAGTGGCCATTTCGG
>JBGTHE010000674.1:0-2910 GCA_041746335.1 Lysobacterales bacterium
TGCCCGGCGCTGAGCTCGCTGATCAGGTTCAGCACCTCACCTTCCAGCCGCTTCATGTGCTCCAGCGACACGTACAGGAAATTGCCGCTGCCACAGGCCGGGTCCAGCACGCGGGTCTGGCACAGTTGGTAATGAAACTGGCGCAGTTCTTCCACCGCCTTGTCGGGCTTGCCCTTCTGCAACCAGGTTTCGGCCACCACCTGCACCGTTCGCCATTGTTCGCGCAGTGGTTCAATCAGCGTGGGCATGACGAGCCGCTCGACATACGCGCGAGGTGTGAAGTGCGCCCCCAGCTTGTGCCGTTCGCGCGGATCGAGGGCGCGTTCCAGCAGAGTGCCGAAAATGGCCGGTTCCACAAAGCGCCAGTCGGCTTTGGAGGCATCGATCAGCATCTGGATCTGGTCAGCATTCAAGGGAATCGGATCGACATCGGTGAACAAACCGCCGTTGAATTCGCGTATACGGTGGTTGAGCAGTGGGCTGTAGCCACCCACCCGCATCGATTCCCACAGAGACGACAGCGCGAGGACAAAGTGTTGCGGTTTTTTCTGTTGTTGCTGCAACAATTGGGTAAAGCTGCCCTGTGGTAGCAGCTCCACATCTTCGCTGAACATGGTAAACAGGCAGCGCTTGAGAAAATGCGCTACGCGTTCTACGTCAAAGCCCTGCTGCTCGAGGCTGCGGGCCAGTTCGGCCAGCTTGGCGCTGATCTTGCGCGTGACCTGTGCCGACAGTTTGCTGGGGTCGAGTTTCTGCGGATCGTGCCACAGCCAATACAGCCGGCGCTGGATGTTTTCATCGTTGAGATCTTCCAGTCGGATGCGGTAATGGCCTGGGTCGGGGAAGGGCACATAACTGCCGCCCGACTGGCTGAACTCAGCGTACAACTCCAGCGAGCGCCCCACATCCGTCACTACGATAAACGGTGGGCGGCCTTCATCCGCGGGTAAAGCGCGCACATACTGATCGGCCTGGTTCTGTGCGCGCAGCATGGCCTTGTCCCATACCTGGCTGTCGAGTTGTTTGCCCGTTTGTTTGGCTTCGAGAACGAAGCAGCCGCGCTTGTACAAATCAATGAAGCCGTGGTTGCTGCTGCCATCGGGGTTGTTGATATCTACCCGGCGTTCGAATACGTAGGCATTCTGCTCGGTGCTGGAACCTGCGGGATCGGGCATGGGTAGACCCAGCAACTGGCAGAGTTCGGTGAGAAATAGCTGGTAGTTGGCGCGTTCACCGCCGTCAGCATTGCTCCAGCGGGTAATGAAATCCTCGATTTGTGCTGACGCGGTTGGGATGAAGTCAGTCATTGCTTTTATGTATTTGTGTTTATGACTGTGGACCGAATGTTGGTGTTTGCTGATACTAGCATAGCGACTTTTAGGCCCGAGCAGCAGAGGCGCCTTTGGGCAGTGGGGATTCCGGATATCTCACTACGCTCGATTCCGGAATGACGTTGTAATAAGGGAGTTGACTGCGGAATGTCGCCCATGGGGTATAAACCATGCCTACTGCTTAATAATGTGTTTTAGTGAGAGATGCCTGACCTGAGCAAACCCTATTGGCGAGATTATGTGGAGTTGCTGCAACAGCTGGGCGCTGCCCGTGATGGCCAGAAAGCATTGTCGGACACCGATGCATTGAATTCCGTGCTGGGACCACTGATCGTTCAGCAAGTCAGCGAGCCGCTGCGCTTTGTGCCGACTCCGCCCCCAGCCGGTTCTTACGAAGCCTATATTTATGAGTCCGGTGAAATCAGTACTCGCCAGAACAACTGGCACGACATCTGGAACGCGTTGGTGTGGGCCCGTTTCCCCCGCACCAAACTCGCCATGAATGCACGACATTATGCGGAGATCCAATCTGGGAGACTCGTCAACCGGGGTCCAGTGCGTGACGCGCTAACCTTGTTTGATGAATGCGGCGCGGTGGTAGTTGGTGATCAATTATCCCTCCTTCAGGCGGTGGCCCAACGCGACTGGCAGGCGTTGTTCTGTGGTCATCCGTCTGCCTGGCAGCGGCATTTGCGGGTTTTCATCCTGGGCCACGCTTTGCTCGAGAAATTGATGAATCCCTACAGAGCCATCACGGCACAAGTGCTGCTTTTCCAGGTTGATGCTGAATTCCTGCAGGCAGATACCCCGACACAACGCGCAACGCTCGATGGAATGCTGGCCGAAGAGACGCGCGCTGGTTTACGCTTGCAAACCACTGCCGAGTTATCGCCGCTGCCTTTGATGGGCATACCTGGTTGGTTTGCAGAACAGCAGCACCCGGGTTTTTACGAAGACCAGCAGGTATTTCGTCCGCCGGCGGCGGGCTTCGTGGCAGCAGAGATACACCGAATGGAGAAAAATTCGTGAGTAAGTCAGACGATCGGGAGCAAGCAGTGATCAGCCATCGGGAAACGGCCAAGCGTGGGAGATTCGATATCGGCGAAGGCGCAGAGATGACTTACAGCCGCCCAACTCCGGGTGTGATGAAGATCAACCACACGCGGGTGGACCCGCGTTATCGGGGCAAGGGGCTGGCGCAGCAGCTGTATCGGGCCATGGTGGAATTTGCCCGCGTTAATCAGCGCAAGGTGATTGCGGTTTGTCCTTTCGTTGTTGCCATGTTTGAGCAGAATCCGCAGGATGCGGATGTGCTGCAATCCTGAACCTCATGGCAGTTTTGCGATGACTGGAATATGCCGGCCATGGGTGACGGCCGCAGCGGGAGGCGGTCTGGAATGTCGGCCTTTTTAAAGGCAGGCGGCTCGGAATGACGTTAATTGGGCAGGAGGCGCTTACCACGCAATACCGTAATCATCCCCGTAATCACTGGCTCCACCCCACATCGTGCCGTGTTCGGCATCAAACCAGATGGCCGTGATGGGGCTGTAGGTGCGGTCAATGACTTCCACTTTATAGC
>JBGTHE010000675.1:0-6267 GCA_041746335.1 Lysobacterales bacterium
CCATTTCCACCAGCAACTGGTTCAGGGTTTGCTCACGCTCGTCATGACCGCCCCCAAGACCTGCGCCACGATGGCGGCCGACAGCATCAATTTCGTCGATAAAAATAATGCAAGGCGCGTGCTTTTTTGCTTGTTCAAACATGTCGCGAACACGCGAAGCGCCTACGCCGACAAACATTTCCACGAAATCAGAACCGGAAATGGAGAAGAAAGGCACTTTGGCTTCGCCAGCAATGGCTTTGGCCAGCAAAGTCTTGCCGGTTCCCGGTGAACCGACCATCAAAACTCCGCGAGGAATATGGCCGCCCAGTTTCTGGAATTTACCCGGATTTCGCAGGAACTCGACCAGTTCCACCACTTCTTCCTTGGCTTCCTCGACTCCCGCAACATCAGCGAAGGTGATCTTGACCTGATCTTCACCCTGCAATTTAGCCCGGCTCTTGCCAAAGGACATCGCACCCCGCCCTGCACCGCCGCCCTGCATCTGGCGCATAAAATAAACCCACACACCAATGAGCAACAGAATAGGAGCAATACCCAAAATCAAGTCGACCAGCACAGAGCGTTCTGCGGGTGGCTCAGCAGTAATTTCGACTTTATTCTCAACCAGCTCATCAACCAGTTTGGGATCCGGCGGGCCAAAGGTCCGGAACCCGCTGCCATCAGCGGCTGTGCCCGATACCTTATTGCCGCTGAGGCTACTTTCAATATGAACCTGGGTGATCAGCCCATTCCGCACGTTTTCCAGGAATTCAGAATAAGCCAGACTTTGCGGCTCTTTTCCCACACTTGCGTAGTGGTTGAAAATGGATACCAGAACGACCGCTATGATCGCCCAAGTCAATAAATTCTTTGCCAGATCGTTCAATGCTTATACCTCTGTGGCAACTCACATTCCTGCTTCGCAGGGTATGTAACCGGTTCATTCACGCCCCTTGCGCAGCAAGAGGTGGCCTTCAAAAATTCGCTAGATCACGTTCGGATAATCTTCTGTCTTGACTGTCCGAATAGCTCTTGAGAGGTCAGGGCCGGAGTTTCAATTCCGCCGCTCCATCTGCACTCTCCCAGATCCAAGTACAATTTACTTGACCTGCTTACCCGTGGCCAGCAAATACAGTTCTCGGCTGCGGGCCTGGAGGCATCGGGTTTTCGCACCTAGCACTTTGTACCTAGCACTTTGTCGAACCACGTGCGTGTCTCCCGCACACAGGCATCAAACCCTTCTCCCTGATATCTTGACCACAAAAGCGCCATTCGGTTTCAAATGATTCCTGGCAAATTCCAGAGCCAGTTCCACCAAATCATGGACTTGGCCTGGTCGGTGACTGCCATGCCACTTATGTTGGGGGCCATAATCCGCCAATACAAGATCGACACCCCGGCCATGAAGGCTTAACGTGAACGCCAACCCTCCTTTGCGCGCGTTTGGCGAGCATCGTCGAAGTGCTACGTGGCGTTTTCAGTCGCTCACAAAAATTCACTAAACTTCTCTCTTCCGCCTTGCCAGGGAAAAAAATGACCGCCGGCAGCGATGATTCAAATAGCGTTGAAAGGCCCTAGTCCTTACATGATAAAATCCCGCACTGCTGAGCATCCGCCTTTACGGACCCTCTGCCAGATTGCCTGATCGCAACCGCGCAGGCACAGTTTGCCACAGCAGGACAGAACATGGCCTTGAGTTCACAGCAAATACGGTACCTGCGGGGTTTAACCCATTCCATCCACCCGGTAGTAACCGTAGCTGACAAAGGGCTGAGTGACACGGTTCTGGCAGAGATTGAAGGCGCCCTCAAACATCACGAACTGATCAAGATCAAGATGCGCGCTGAGCGGGAAGTACGCAAGCACTGGATAAGTGAAATCACCACTTTGTGCAAAGCAGAGCAGGTGCATGTGATTGGCCAGGTGGCCAGTTTCTACCGACGCAACCCCAAGAAGCCCGTCATAGCCTTGCCGGGCACCACGACCTCACCTTCCTGATGGATCTCAGCTTTCAAGCTCCGGGTGAACACCATTATGTTCACTCCATTACCGGGCAAGGTATTTGCATAGCAGGCCAATGTTATTCGCGATCCTTGCTGCTGGCAGCCGATCAGTTGATCACCGACTGGCCCCCGCAGAGTTTTTCTGAGCTGAGTGCCCCATTTCTGCAGCCGGTGTTTCAGCTGCAACCTGATCTGGTGTTATTGGGCACCGGGAGTAAACAACACTTTCCGGACGCCAACATTATGATGGAGTTTTATGAAAGGGGGATTGGCGTAGAGGTAATGGGAAGTGCTGCGGCCTGCAGGACTTTTAACGTGCTTGTGGCTGAATCGCGGCGCGTGGTGGCCGCATTGTTCCCACTGGACGTAAGTAAATCAGAGTCAGATCAGTCCATGAAGGGCATTTCCGCATAACCTTCGCGCCTTGAAATTTGCCGTAATCGCGCCAAAGCACCCATCTGGATTTGCCGCACCCGTTCACGAGTGACTCCCAAGAGTCTGCCCACCTCCTCCAAAGTGCGCCGACCGTGTCCATGCAAACCAAATCGGAGTTCGACCACTTCGCGCTGCTGAGCTGTCAGCTGTTCCAGCCAGTGATCCAAAAGTTGTTCAGCAGCCCGATCTGAATACTGCGCTTCAGGATTGGCATTCTGCTCATCTATCAATGAATCAAGCATCATTTTTTCTGAACCCGGAACGATTGGCTCGTCGGCAGACGTGGTCGGTTCATTAAGCTCGGTGAATGCCAGTACAGTCTCGGTATCAACTTCCAGAGCTGCAGCCAATTCTTCAAGCGTTGGTTTGCGATTCAGTTTCTGCTGCAATTCCCGGGCTGCACGGAGGTGAGTTGTGAGTTCGCGGATGATATGGATAGGCAGTCGTACCGTGCGGCACTGATTCATGATGGCCCGCTCTACCGATTGCCGGATCCACCAGGTAGCGTAAGTGGAAAAGCGACAGCCGCGATCCGGATCAAATTTCTCAACTGCACGAATCAGCCCCAGATTGCCTTCTTCGATCATGTCTAACAAGGGCAAGCCACGGTTGTTATAGGTACGCGCCAACTTGACAACCAGGCGCAAATTGGCCTCGATCATGCGCTGGCGGCTGGGAATACAGCCTTGTTGGGCTGCCCGTGCCAGGCTCACTTCTTCTTCTGCGGTCAAGAGCCGGGAGCGGCCGATTTCGTTCAGGTAGAGGTAGGTAACATCTGCGTGGTGCTGGCGACTTTTACCGGGTTTGCTGCCGGAATGGCGATCATTTGTCGGCTGATCGGTGGAATCAGACGCAAGCTTGACACCAGCTTTACGCCGTAAGGTTTTCCTGGAGTCTTCCGCATGACCCCTTTGGGGCGATTGCATTTCCCCTCCCAGCACTCTTGAAGGTGCGAAAGTGGCATAGCAGACTGCAGTCGATTCACAAACCTGTGATAAACAGCTTGCCAGAACTCCGAACTGCAGAACGGACTGGAGAAAGTAGCACAGAAGCCTATCTCTGTCAGCAGCAAAGAGGCGAAGCTCAACGGGTCAGGCGGTCACTGATATACACAGCGTAACTCCGAATAAAAGGCGTTTCCTATCTTTGCGGTAAGAATTTGAGCGGGTCGGCGGGCACCCCATTTACCCGGATTTCAAAATGCAGGATGGCCTGGTTGCGATCATTAGTGCCCATTTCTGCGATCGTGCTGCCCGCCACTACCAGTTCGCCTTCACTGGCCAGGCGTTTCCGGTTGTGCGCATAGGCGCTTAACATGCGATCGCTGTGCTTGATGATGATGAGTTCGCCATAACCAATCAAACCACTGCCGCTATAAACGACTTGACCGGGGGCTGAAGCGATCACCTTCTGCCCCGCCTGGCCGGCGATATCCACGCCTTTGCGGGTTGGATCATTTGCCTGAAAACGGCTGATGACATTGCCTTCGGTAGGCCATATCCATCGGTCCGGATCACCGACTGGAGGGGTGTAATTGACGCCGGCCGGTTGCTTGCTACCTTTGCTGGCTGTCGGTTGCCCAGGCGTGCTGTCAAAGGAAGGATCAGCTGCCTGCCCGGGTGTGGACGCTCCCGCAGAGGCGGTTTGCGCAACTCCCGTGCCCGCTTCGCCCACTGTTTCTGCAGATGACTGACCAGCTGCATCTGCATTTGGGTCATATTCCCGGGTGGTGCTGGTACGGGGAGTCTCCAGGGTGCGTGTCTCCGAACCGGGCGCTGGTGCCGCGGCCGTTTGAACACCGCTGCCACTGCTGACTGAAGACGAACTGCCCGTGGATGGCACTACATTTCCTATCCGTAACAATTGTTCAGGATGAATCACATATGGCGCGGTGATCTCGTTCCAAAGCGCTATCTCCCTCCAGTCCTGGCCAAAGCGGAACGCAATCCCATACAGGCTGTCGCCCTTTTTGACCCGGTAGTAGCCGTCCGGGGTGGATTGATAGGCGTTGCCAGCACTTCTGTCTTCAACCGGCGCGGGAGGAGGGCCAGCGCACGCTGCCAACAGCAGAACCAATGGCAACAGGGCTGGTTTTGCTGAGAAATTCAGGAGTTTCCTCACTAATTTTTTGTTCAATTGATGTCTCAAGCCAATTTCCAGACAATAAACCCGATTACCGCTACAGCCAATACCAGCCAGCCCAAGAAGTCCACCCAGGTGCGCAGCTTGTCTGCAGCCTGCTCACCCATGAGGCGGATGAGGCCAGCTACCAGGAAAAATCTTCCGGAACGCCCCAGCAACGAACCCGCTAAAAATGACAAAAAAGGCATGCCCACCACGCCGGCGCTGACCGTAAACACATTGTATGGAATAGGCGTGAATCCTGCGAGTAGGATATAAGCAAATCCCCAAGTATCAAACGACTCTACCGCGCGCTCAAACAAGCCTGCGTAGACCGAATTCATCAACCACGGTTCTATGCTGGCAAATGCCCAACGCCCCAATGCATATCCAAATAATCCACCCGCCACTGAGCTCAGGGTACAGAGGGTTGCATACATCCAGGCCTTGGCGGGCTTGGCCAGACACATGGGTGCCAGCATGACATCCGGAGGTATGGGGAAAAAGCTGGACTCAGTGAAACTCAGCACGCCAAGTATGGCAGGCGCACGCGGGTGACCCGACCAGCCCAATACCTTGTCATATAGCTTTTGCCAGGGACGAAATCCTGGACTGGCCAAATCGTTCATGGGCTGGAGTACTGCACATAGCTCAGCAGCCTGCCAGGAGCAGTGCGAAGCGGGGTCTGTAAACCCGCCCCAGCTTCAGGCCAGACCGCTGAGCAATGGCACGAACACAACGGCACCAAGATCTTTCTCCTCAAACCTGTCTTCAAGTCTTCTTATCGACAGCAGTCTCTGTTCTCCGTTTTTTTCTACGGGTATCACCAGCAGTCCACCGGGTTTCAATTGTTGCAGGAGATTTTCTGGAACAGCCTTTGCACCTGCAGTGACAATGATGCCATCGAAAGGAGCCTGACTGGGCCAGCCGTTGCTACCATCAGCGTGTCGTGTGTAAATTTGATGAAGTCGAAGGTGGTGAAATCGCCGACGCGCTGTTTTCATCAGCTCTTCAATTCGTTCCAACGTGAAAACCTGCGGCACCAAAGAGGCCAGCACCGCTGTCTGGTAGCCTGAGCCGGTTCCAATTTCCAAAATTTTGTCAGGGTGTCCACCATCCATCAACACTTCAGTCATTTGCGCCACAATCCAGGGTTGCGAAATGGTCTGGCTCTGGCCTATGGGCAAGGCAGTATCTTCATAGGCTCGACTGGCCAGCGCCTCATCAACAAACTCATGACGCGGAATAGCTGCGACGGCCTTCAGTACCCGCTCGTCGCGGATGCCGTGGTCGCGCAACCGCTGAACCAGTCGATCGCGCGTGGCCTGTGAAGTCATGCCTGAGCCAGCCGATGCCGGTCGCACGTGGCCATTTGGATTCAACCGCCGATGCCCGTCGGTTGCAGCCAATCGATTTCTGCCACCCAACCGGCAACCTGTTCCAGTGCCTGGTAGCGGGTCAAATCGACATGGATAGGCGTGATGGAAACATATCCCCGTTTGACAGCGTCAAAATCAGTGCCTGGCCCGGCATCCTGTTCCGCTCCGGCAGGCCCGATCCAATACATGGGCTCGCCCCTGGGATCCACTTGTTTGATGGTTGCATCTGCGCGATGTCGGTGGCCCAGTCGGGTCACTTCAAAACCCTTTATTTCACTCCAGGGCCGATCGGGCACATTGATGTTCAGAATGGTGTCGGCGGGTAATGGATCGCTCAACAGACGCTG
>JBGTHE010000676.1:0-3810 GCA_041746335.1 Lysobacterales bacterium
CTGAATCATGAAATTAGGGATTACCCGATGGAACTTCAGATCATCATAAAAGCCGTTAACGGCCAGATTAACGAAATTGGCCACAGTAACGGGCGCAAGGTCGGCGAATAGGTTTATTTTAATGTCGCCCTTGCTGGTGTGCATCACTGCTTTAACCGGGCTGCTTGATTCTGTCACGTTAACTACTCCTGGAAATATTTTGAAACTTTTTCGAATTCAGGCATGTCTATTTCAGTGAGACCGCGGGATGGTCTCTCCCTCAAACCTCACAGGGCGATATCTGCACTCCTCACTCCCTGACCCGCGGTCTCATTTTAACCATTCACAACACTTCCTGCCCGGTTGTTTCCCCCAACCGGGCATTTTTTTGTTCAAAACCCGGCCAATCGCGCAAACTCCAGGCCACGGTGCTGAAAATCGACAAATCGAGGAAAGCTGGGAGCACCCGGCGACATTAATATCGTATCCCCATCTTTAGCCAATCGCCCAGCGAGCGTAACCGCTTCAGCGAGGCTTTGAACCTCGTAATGTCCGGCATGACAAGAAAGCCCCAATTGCTGCAATACTTTTGAAACCGACGGTCCGTTATCTGGCATGGCAATTAGAGCCTTGGGTGTGTGAGCGAGAAAATCCGGCAGATAAGCCGCCCAATCGAGCCCTCTGTCCAAACCTCCAATCAGTAAAACGATAGAGCGGCCTGATAGCGCTTCAAGTGCTGCGGCGGTAGCGACCGGTGTGGACGAAATACTGTCGTTGATCCAGCGGACACCATCCCTTCGCCCCAGAACCTGCAGCCGATGCGGCAAACTTTGAAACGTTGCCAGTGATGAAATGGCTGTTTCCAGATCGAAACCGGCCTGTCGGACCGTGGTCAGTGCAGCAGCTACGTTGGAGCGATTGTGCTTTCCGGGCATGTTAACAGGCATGGTCACTGCCAGCTGCCGCTCGCCGTCCATGAACTGACAGCCTTCCAGCCAGATCCCCTGTAACTCGTTGAACCAATGGATAGCAGCATCGTTTGCAAATTTTCTCTGCAACAAGGGGTCCGCAGCATTGAGAATCAGCCCACCTCCGGCCGTCAGTTCAGCCAGCCGCAGCTTGTCATGCATGTAGTTTTCAACCCCAGCATGCCAATCGAGATGCTCTGGGCTGAGGTTAAGTATCAAGCCCAGTTCAGGCTGGCCTTGCAGGTCACAGAGTTGGTAGCTGGAAAGCTCAATCACCCACCAGTCAACATCTTTGCTTTCACACGCCAGTAGAGCCGTGCCTATATTGCCCGCCAGCTGAACGCTCTTACCGCAGGCTCGCAGCATGTGGGCAATCAGCGCTGAAGTGGTACTTTTTCCTTTGGTACCCGTAACACAAATAGTTCTGGCTTGCGGATTCTCCGCAAACCAGAGTGTGGATGGTGAGAGGATGCGGACCCCGGCTGCTTTTGCCCGCTGCAAAGCTGGTCGATATGGACTGATTCCCGGGGAGCGGAACAGTACATCAAAGGCGTCCAGTTTTGCTTCGTCGAGGCTTCCCACGTGTAGCAAATCTCCCAAAGCCAATTGCCCCAGGACTGCCCGGTCAGGAGCGGTTTCAGCAAACAGCTGAATCTTAAAGTCTGCCAGTCGGGTTTTGAGCCAGTGATAGGCAGCCGAACCTTCCCGCCCGAAGCCCAGGATGGCGATGCGTTGGCCCTGCAATTCATCCGGTAACATCACAAGGGGTTTTCCGCGAATCGAGCCAAAATTTCCGAAGGTATTGAGTGCTCTTGGGACGGCGCTAAAAGAGCACTCAGTTCCGGAACCAATAGTCCTTTCAATTCAGGTGCCAGTTTCTGGACCAATACCTTGTCTCGCCACTCGGGTCTCTTGGCTAATTCGGCCAGCGCGGCGCGGCTTTCTCCTGATTCTCCTACACACTCAAAAGGCTTGTCGCGGCCAAGTGTGCAGAGCTCGCGCAGTCCTTCTTCCTGCGCCGGGTTGTCTAAAAGATCCGAACCCATGATCTGCACTACTTCTGCCGGAGAAAGGAACATTGCCAGGCTCAACGCTGCAAAGCGGCATTTTGGGCAATCTCCACACCAACGTCCTGTGATTGAAGGCCCATCAAGGTGAAAGTTGCGATTGCAGCTGGAATACACCGAATGGACTTCTTTCAGTGCGGCAAACCGGCGCACAATTTCCAGTTCCGAAAAAGGCCGCAGCAAGGAAAAACAATCCAGATCAGAACTGATTTGCGAATGAACCATGCGTATCCAGGCGCGTTCAAAAGCACTGGATTTGCTGTATTGATGATTGACAGCTTTTCCATCTGAAGTTACCAATGTGGCTTCGTCAGCGGAGCGCTCATTGGCGAAAACTACATAACGATAGCCATATAACAAAGCCGCACAAACCAGGATGGCGGAGTTGATTGCTGTAACCGGTACATGACCATTCCATGCGCCGGCTGCATTCATTGCTTTGAGTTCCGGTGCGATACTTCGCTGAATCTGCAGCAAGGGGAGTTTCGTCGCTGAGACCGTGCTACGAATCAACTCGGAGCCACCAACGGAAACCGGCAATACTTCCAGGCCCGACTGACGCATCATGTCCAGCGCCACCAGGCTGTCCTTGCCACCACCCATGGCCACCAGGGCACGCTCTGGCAACAGCAGGTCAACTGGTTGCACGGATCGTCTCGAATCGGCAACAAAAGACACTTGACTGCCTACATCAAGCTGGTTCACGAAACTGAATTCCCCCAGCCCCTGGATGTAAAGCTCGGTCAGGAATTCTGCCACTTCAGGCGCCGGACGACCCAAGGGAAACTCCATAGCTGGAGCCAGACCCGCCTTCCAGTAACTAATGCCGGCAATCAGATGCAAAAGGTCCAGGGCGTGTTGAAATGCCAATTGCCGACTGGCATCGGACGGCCACGGGTTATACGGAAAAACCAGCTGTTCAACCAACTCCGGTCCATCATCCACGCGGTATATTAATCGCGCAGTGCCGCTCAAGGGATCAAAGCTTCGGCGCAGAAACGAAAACGTCTTTGCTGCCTTGGCCCTTTCCATGTTTTCTTTTACTCCCAACGCTGCAGATCCTGCCAAGTGGGTCCGAATTTTTGAGAAGCCGCGCTATCAGCTTCGGCTATCAATTCGCGGTGGAGTTGCTGGATTAACAGTTCGTGATCACCAGCCTGCATTAACAGGCTGAGACACAGGTCATTGGCAGATTGAGACAGCATCAACAAGGGCCGATGGGTGAAATAGCCCATAGCTGAAGGCAGCTTTGCCAGGGCAGTTCTGACGGATGTACCCACCAGATTGACACAAACACAATCAGCATGAACCACCACCATACAGTGCTCCTGCAAATCTTCCACCAGCCCTGCCAGCGCAGAATCGTCCAGCAGGTTAACGGGACGACTCAAGGCCAGCGTCGTTGTCGTCTCCGAGGTGGCCACGAGGTCTACCGAAACCCCCCGTTTGCGAAAAATTTCAAAAACGCTAGCGAGGAAACCGACTTCGCGTCGGTTGTCCAACTTCTGCAACAACAGCACCAACATATCTTTTTGGCAGGTGATATTTTTCACGCCGTCGTGGGCTTTCACCTGCTGGCGAATGCGCGTTCCCGTCAGCAGGGGGCGACTGGTGTCCCGGATGATGATGGTTGTGCCCGTCGCGGCTGCGGCCCGAATACAGCTGGGATGTACCACCTTCGCACCGCTGGCCGCCATTTCCAGGGCTTCCGCGTAGCCAAGCTCCTCCAGCAAGCGGGCATCCGGGACCAACCGGGGATCAGCACTGAACAAGCCGGGTACGTCGGTCCAGATTTC
>JBGTHE010000677.1:0-2652 GCA_041746335.1 Lysobacterales bacterium
CTTCATCCTCAGCCCCCTGTTGGTCAGCCGAAGAAAACTCATCAAAATCTTCAGCATCGGGTACTTCTGTACCCTCAATAACGCGATCCACACCATTTCGTTTTGCCTTGCGGTCTTCGCGTTTGGCTTCTTCCTTGGCCATTTCGTCCCGGGCTACCGATTCCAGCAATGAAACCTGGGTACGGTCGAAATTTTCGTTGTACTCGTTGATGTCGGCCAGCAACCAGGTGAATTCCTCGTTAACGCTGGACCGGGCCTGATAACGGTTGTCAGCGACGGCCACCATGCGGCTAAGATCTCCAACCTTTTCATATCGTGCTGAATCGATACTGGTCCATGGCAACGCATTGGGCAGTGAACGCTCGCCGTATTCCTGCGGATCACCGGCGGAAGGGAAGCGGATATCGGGCTCCACACCTTTGTTTTGAGTAGAACCACCATCCACGCGGAAGAACTGTGCCATCGTAAGTTTGAGCTGGCCTGCAGAAGCTGTATCGGAAGGAGCATAATCATCCAGATCGATCAGGCTTTGTACGGTGCCTTTGCCAAACGTGGGCTCCCCAATGACCACACCGCGACCGTAGTCCTGGATGGCTGCCGCGAAAATTTCAGAAGCTGAAGCGCTGTAGCGATTCACCAGCACGGCCAATGGGCCGTCCCAGGCCATGCCACTTTCCAGGTCTTCCTCGGTTGATATCCGGCCATTGGAATTGCGTACCTGCACTACCGGGCCGCGGTCAATAAACAAGCCGGTCAGTGTAGTGGCTTCCAGCAGCGAACCGCCACCGTTGTCACGCAGATCAATCACAATACCGGTTACGCCCTGCTCTTTCAGGTCTTCAATCTGCTTCCGCACATCGCGCGTGCTGGATCGGTAATCCGGCTTGTTCTTTGCGCGGCCTTCGAAGTCCAGGTAGAACACCGGCAGCTCAATGACCCCGATTTTCTGCACCTGCTCTGTGCCTTCGATGGGCACTTCTATGATGTTGCTCTTGGCGGCTTGCTCTTCGAGTTTGACCTCATTGCGCACAATCTCAATTTGATTTGCGGGGCCGGTGACGCTCGCTTCTTCCGGCAGTACTTCCAGCCTGACCAGCGTATCCTTCGGCCCACGTATCAGCTCGACCACGTCATCGACGCGCCAGCCAATAACATCCACCATCTTGCCATCCTTGCCCTGACCCACAGCAGTCACACGATCTCCCGCTTTGAGTCGACCGTCCTGATCAGCCGGGCCACCGGGGACCACGCTGGCAATAGTGGTGTATTCCGAAACACGGCTGAGTAAAGCACCTATGCCCTCGAGCGACAGTTTCATGGAAATCTCAAAATTTTCCGAGGTGCGCGGCGATAGGTAGGATGTGTGCGGCTCTATGGATTGCGCAAATGCATTCATGAAGAACTGGAAGACATCATCGGCTTTTAGCTCATTGATGCGGCGTTCCATGCTGTCATAACGCTCATCCAGCGTTTTGGAAATTTTGGTTTCGTCTTTGTCAGCCAGCTTCAGACGCAAGTAATCATTTTTGACACGTTTGCGCCAGATTTCATCCAGTTCCGCAACACTTTCAGCCCAGGTGGATTCACTTCGATCGAATTCGTAAAACTCTTCCACGGTGAAATCCATGGGCTCATGTGCGACTTTGCGCGAATAAGCCACTCGGTCCCGCACCCGCTCGAGGTAAATGTTGAAAATTTCGTATGCGGGCTGCAGGTCGGAATGCCGTAAGGCGTCATCGAGGTCAGTTTGGTACCGTTCAAATGCCGCAATATCACTCGCGAGGAAATAACTGCGATTTGGATCCAGCAACTCAATGTACTGGTTAAAGATTTCAACCGAGAGTTCGTCATCCAGTCGCGTGTCTTTGTAATGCCAGTTGGTCAGAAAACGGGTAGCCAGATTGGTCGCATAGCGCTGATCCATACTGGGCTTCAGATCCAAAGTTTGGGCCGGCTGTACTGCAGCAAAAACCAGTGAGCTGCTGATTAAAAACCCGGTAAACGTAAATATTCGTTTCAAAAACCTTCTCCTGTGTTTTCGGGCCATCGGTATTGCCAAAACGGTGTGGCCTGGCTGCCCCTTCGGGTGTTCCCTGATCAGTCTTGCCGAAGGGCGACTGGGGTTAAATCCCGGTTTGGTATGAGGAAAAACCCCCACCAACTTACATTTATGCACTTTTCAGACACGGAAAACAATGGTGAGTTTCTTGCAATTGAGTAAATTCGCGCCGAATGGTGGCGATGTCTCGATCGAATGCCCAGGAGCCTTTTACTTCAGCCTGTCCGTTCACCATCTTTGACCAGCAGCCCCGAGTCGTGTGCTAACTGGTCCGCATGATAGGAGGACCGTACCAGGGGGCCGGAGGCCACATGGATAAAACCCAAGGTGTGAGCGAGCGCTTCCACATCCCGGAACTCATTCGGCGTCCAGTAGCGCACCACCGGGTGGTGATGGGCGCTGGGTTGCAGGTACTGGCCAATGGTTAGCAGGTCGACCTGGTGCTGCCGTAAGTCTTGCAGGGTTTGCTTTACCTGTGCCCATGTTTCACCCAAACCCAGCATGATGCCCGACTTGGTCGGCACCCTTGGCTGTCGCAGCTTGAACTCCTGCAACAGGCGCAAAGACCACCGATAGTCGGCCCCCGGGCGAAC
>JBGTHE010000678.1:0-11175 GCA_041746335.1 Lysobacterales bacterium
TGATCGCTTCGCTTATTTCGTCTTCGAACACCTCGTCGCAGTAGGCATACAAGGTGTATCCCAGATCGACATCATTGTTGGCGCCCTCAATGTTCCAGGTCTTGAGTACAAGTATGTTAACTTCGTCAGGCGTGTTGACGATATCGCAATAGAACGCATCCAAATCGTCAATTGCTGTGTAGGTACAAGAATCCTCGTCGCCATTACCCGTATATTCAGCCGAGTAACCATTCGTGCCATCCGCTTCTTCAATGGTGCAATTCAGCGTTCCGGTAGTGAAATCGGTAACCACGAATTCAACCGAGTCACCATCTTCCAGAACTTTGTCCTGGTCAAGGATGATGCCAGTATTACAGTCAATGCTTACGGTAACTTCGTCAACGTTGTTGCCGTCTGCGAAATCTTTGGTGACGGCGAAAGTAGCCCGGGTATCAGTCTGGGCCATTGCAAGGCTCGGCAGCAACAAAGCTCCGAGTAATAAAGTTTTAGCGCATTTCATGTTCATTGGTTTCTCCCATTTTCCAGATCAAAGATTCTCTTTTTCTTTAAAGTGCGTAGTTTCCGGCACTCAGATGCAGTCTGTAGCGCTAATTGGATCTCGCATACGTACCGCTATTTTCGGACTTTTGTCAGATTTGCGTTTTGCAGATTGGAAATGACCTCGCCGGTCCGCCGGCCCGTGCGGCGCGGTATTATCGCGGGGTTGTAAATTTGTGTCAATTTATGAGTTAAAAATATTTCAATGCGTAAATATCGCACGGGTAAGAACATGGGATTTTAAGGTCATAAGTAAGTTTCAGGTTGGCAAAAAAAATCCCCGCGGAGCCGAAGCAGCCGCGGGGATTTCAGATTACAAGCTTGGTAGCTGTGTCTTCAGGAATCAGACAAAGCGACGGAAGCCTACGAATCCAACACCCAGCATCAGCAGTGCCATGATCGCCATGCCGTACTGGCTCAGCGTCGGGATGCCTTCGAAGAACACGGTGTTGATGATTTCGCATGAAGCGCCGTTGCCAGCAGAGACAGTCAGGTTTTGGCAACCATTCTGGGTTTCGATAGCGCTGTCATAGGTTCTTTCATCTACATAGCAGGAACTGCTCGGGAAGCCAGGCCGGACAGAGAATGTGAACTCATCTGTTCCAGGGCCTTCGCCGATTGAATAACCAATCTGTTGGCTGGCGCCTAGAACCACTTCGACCATACCTTCGTACACATTACTGCAAAAGACTCGCAGATCATAATTCAGGTTGACGTTATTGTTATCACCTTCGATATTCCAAGTCTTGGTTACTTCAATATCAACTTCATCAGGCTCGTTGGTGATTCCACAAGTATATGCGTCGCCATTGGCAATACCGACCCAGGTACATTCCTCGGGAGTATTGGTGCCAGTTGCATCGTAGGTCGCTGAGTAGCCATCCGTGCCTTCCTCTTCGATAGTGCAATTCAGCGTTCCGCTGGTGAATTCGGTAACCACAAACTCAACCGAGTCGCCATCGTCCAGAACTTTGTCCTGGTCGAGGATGATGCCCGTGTTACAGTCAATGGTTACGGTCACTTCATCAACGTTGTTACCGTCAGCAAAATCTTTAGTTACCAAAAACGTAGCCCGGGTACCAGTCTGGGCCATTGCCAAGCTCGGCAGCAACATAGCCGCGAGTAACGCGAGTAAAATTATTTTGGCGCATTTCATGTTCATTTAACTTTCTCCATTAGCGGATTAAAGATTCGCATTTTTCTTTAAGTGCGTTGACCTTTTTCCATCACTCTTCAATTTACCTGCATCGATTTTTCGATACTTCGCTTTGCAGGCCGTAGTTTTGGGCGCTTTGTCAGAAATGCCGGCTACTGATGCAGGCTGACGAACCCCTTGCGACGCATTATCGCTGACTTGTAAATTTGTGTCAATTTGATTGTGAGATTTATTTTACATCGAGTTGGCTGCTAACCGGGTCGCGTTCACACCCAGTTTCGAAACTCTGGCCCGTATCTACGATACATCCAGCCCCAGCCGATTGTTCAATCAAATCTGTTCCCAACTGTTTGGTATTTCGTGCACCCAGCTCGCGCAATAGCTCAGTTTGTCTCACCAAATTACCCGAGCCTCTCGAAAGCTGCCCAAACGCCTCATCATAGCTTTGCTGAGCCTGATCCAGTCTCTCCCCAAGCTTTTGTAAATTATCAACAAAACTGCAAAATTTGTCGTACAGCAACCCCGCCCTGCGCGCAATTTCATGAGCATTGCGATTTTGCCTGTGCACTGCCCACACAGAGGCAACTGTTCGCATGGTTGCCAAGAAATTTGTAGGCGAAATCAATGCAATACGATGATTCAAAGCAAATATCGGAAGCTCTGGATCTGATTGCAAAGCCGCGATGAGCGCCGCCTCTACTGGAACAAACATCAGCACAAAATCAAGAGCATCCAAGCCGGGTAATTCGGCGTAACGTTTTTCACCCAGGTTTCTGATGTGTTGGCGAATTGACTGAATATGCTCTTTTAGCGCCGTACCGCGCTGGTCGTCAGTAATAGCGGATTGATAGCGGATCCACGCAGCCAGGGATACTTTAGAGTCCAATACGATGGACTTGGCCTCTGGCAAATGCACGACCAGGTCTGGCTGAACGCGTTGTCCGCTATCAGTCGTGATGGAGAACTGCGTTGAATAATCCTGACCTTTCTGCAGACCTGCAATCTCCAGCAAGCGCTCCAGCTGTTGTTCTCCCCAATTACCTTGTGCCTTGACATTGCTGGTGAGTGCTCGGGTAAGGTGGGTGGCGTCCTCGTGCAACCGTTCATTCAGCTGCTCGAGATCCTTGAGTTTAGTCTGCAGCACGTGATGCTGTGCGGTTTCCTGTCTATGGGTCTCAGTGACCGCATTGCGAAACTCAGTCAGCTTCTCACTCAAAGGCGATAGCAGCGTATCCAGCTGTCTACGGTTGAGGTCGCTGAATTTCTCAGAACGCTCTTCAAAAATCCGTCCGGCCAACCTTTCAAAGTTCTCTGAAAGGCGCAATTCTGCCTGTTCCAGTTGCTGGATCTGGCGCTTGAAACCAAGTTCACGCTCATCGTTGCGAGCCTGCAATTGCGCATTAAACTGACCAGCTTCACTTAACTGAGCCCGCAGCTGCTCAAGTTTTTCCTCAAGCCGTTCAACTTCGGGCTCCAGGCGAGCACGCTCGATCTGGATGGCACGACGCGAATACCATCCCGTCAATAGCACGGTTATAAGTATGCCGAGCAACAGGCCTGCCCAGGCCCCAGCCTGTGGCGAGCTGATTCCTTGCGCCAATAGCCAGTCATTCATGGCCTGCTCTCTGCTGATTATGGTTCGGAGTTTCCTGCCGGCCTTTTTCTGACTGCTGGACTGCCCCCTGCATTTCTGCTGACATTTTTTCTATTTGCCGTTTTTCTTCTTGCTTGACCTGTTGCCAGATCTGCTCCAATGCATCCACTTCCATGGCCTGCATGCTTATTTTCCCACCCGCGAGTTGCTCAAGAGCACGAAATCTTTTTTCAAATTTTATATTTGCTGAGCGCAAGGTTTGTGCCGGATCAACGCCCAACTTCCTGGCCAGATTTACCAGCGTGAACATCAGATCGCCCAGCTCCTCCTGCACGGCTGCCTGATCTTTTTGCTCCAGGGCCACTTGCAATTCAGCGGTTTCTTCATGCAGCTTGGCCATCACCTGACTTGCCGAGCTCCAGTCAAATCCGGCTGAAGCAGCCCGCTTCTGCAATTTACAAGCACGTTGTAATTCCCCCATGCTACGAGGGACGTCATCGAGTAAACCGGCCTCACCCTGGTGCTTCTGGGCGCGTTCCTCTTCCTTGATACTTTCCCAGCTCTGGCGAGCCGCCTCTATATCTGTGGATCGCACCGAATCATTGTCTGAGCCAAAAACATGCGGGTGTCTGCGAATCATCTTCTTGCAAATAGCCTGGACAACATCTGCGAAACAGAAAGCCTGTTGCTCACTGGCCATCTGGGCGTGAAAAACAACCTGCAATAACAGGTCTCCCAGCTCATCCTTCAAATCTGTAAGGTCGTTACGTTCGATGGCATCAGCCACTTCGTAAGCTTCTTCGATGGTGTAAACCGCGATACTGGCAAAATCCTGCTGCCTGTCCCACGGACAGCCATTCTGTGGGTCTCTGAGTTGCTGCATGATGCCCAGCAGCTGTTCAACGTTGTGAGTCATCATTTACCTGCGGCACAACTGCCCTTAGGGCGGTGGAATATCAAGTTCTATGCGTGCGCCACCGAGCTCACTGCGAACAATGTTCATTGTCCCACCATATGCGCTCATCAATTCCAGAACAATCGCCAGGCCAAGACCGTGACCTTCCACCCGCTCATCGCCGCGCACGCCGCGCTGCAATAGCAGTGGCCATTGCTCAACGGCAATGCCTGGACCGTCATCTTCAACCACCACATGCAGGCCAGGCTGGCGTTCGTTGGTTTGCAGCGCTGATCCGAAAATTCTGACCTGGCTGCGGCCATACTTGAACGCGTTGTCCAGCAGATTACCCAGAATCTCCAGCAGATCGCGCTGTTCGCCGTAGAAAACCAGTCCGGAAGCTATAGTGGCATCTGCCTTTATCATTTTCTGCGAATAAACTTTTTCCAGACTGCGCAATACTCGATCAACGTTACTCGAAACATCTACAGCCTGGGCCATGGTGCGGCGTGTCGAACTGGCAGCCCGCTGCAGCCGGGTACTTACCAGGTGGCTCATTTCATCGGTTGCCCGCCGCATTGCAGCTCCAGATTCCGGACCCGAATCGTCCAGTCCGGACCTGATAACCGCCAAAGGCGTCTTCAGGCTGTGCGCCAGCGAATCCAGGGCATTGCGGTAGCGTAACTGGTTGGCCTTTTCGGTGGCCAGCAACTTATTCAGATTGCGGACTAGGGGGTCAAGCTCGGTTGGGTACCCCCCGACCAACGATTCTGCTTTTCCCGATTCAACCGCTGCCACGTCGCTGGCGATGCTTTGCAAAGGACGGAATGCCAGCCAGATCAGCAAGGACTGCGCCAGCAGCAAAATCAGCCCAGCGCCACCTAATGCCCCCCACAGACCAATCTGGAAGGCGGTTGTCTGACGAAGTATCTCTTCCGCAGCCACCAGTACACTCACGGTAAGCGGCACAGTTTGACCGTTGTCCAGCTGCCAGGACAAGCCCAGCTGAAAGACATAGGCAGATAGTTTTTCAGTGGGCACTGTAAAATGGACTTCCCCCGAGCTTTGCAGGGCCAGGCTGGGCAGTTGAGCTCCCAGCGTTGAAGGCGAACTCCAGTATTGATCTTTTCCCTGCAATAAACCGTAAATGCCTGAACCCGGCTGAGACAGGCGGGGGTCACCCAGCTCCTTACTGATCCGGATGCGCCCCTCTGCATCTGGCTCTGCCGCTGCCAGGATCAGATAAGCCCACGACTGCATGCGGTCCTGCAGACTTACTTCGGCGCTGCGCTTGTTAGCAGCCGACAAGGCCACCCCGACCAGGCCGAGCGCCAGAACCAGAATCAATGCTGCCATCAGCCCGATGCGCAGCCGCAGCGAGAAGTGTTTGGATGCGGTCAGCACCTGGGAATCATGAAGATGCTTGATCGAAATTCACTCGCTGTGAGAGCCCTCACTGACAGCCTCTTCAGACAGGTTAAGGCGATAGCCCCGCCCTCGAAGAGTTTCAATTGGGTTCAAGGTCCCGTCCGGATCCAATTTGCGCCTGAGCCTGCCCACAAATACCTCGATGACGTTGCTGTCACGTTCTGTATCTTCTTCGTAAAGATGCTCAGATAGCTCAGTTTTGGTAACAACTGCCGAGGGGTGGAGAAAAAGATATTGCAACACTTTGTATTCGTAGCTGGTTAAATCCAGCTCGTCACCATTCAGATATACGCGCTGGGTGGTGAGGTCCAGCACCACCGGACCCATCCGCACTGCGGGTTGGGCGTGTCCTGCAGAACGACGCAACAGGGCATTCAGTCGGGCGAGCAGCTCCGCCTGATGGAAGGGCTTTGTCACATAGTCATCTGCACCAGCTTCAAGGCCCAGCACTTTGTCCTGCCAGTCGCCGCGGGCTGTTAAAACCAGCACCGGAAACTTGCGACCCGACCCACGCAAACGCTTGATAAGATCCAGACCGGACATTTGCGGCAAACCCAGATCAACGATGGCAATATCGATAGGGAATTCCATCGCCAGATACAAACCTTCTTCGCCATCAGCGGAGCTGTCTACCGCAAACCCTTGTGCACGCAGAAGCTTGCTGAGACTTTTTAGCAGATCCGGATCATCCTCGACGATCAATGCGCGCATTTATCTATTTCTCGGGGCTGCGAATGGGTACGCGGACGGTTTTAACGACGCCATCCTTGGTCAGGAGCTTAATAATGTGAACCTTATTTTTTCCTTGTTGGTCAGTATAGGCTGACAGGACTTTTGCATCATATTGGAGTGCTGCCTGCCGCGCTGCTTCATCCAGAGTCTGACTAAAAGCGGTGATGGGTAGTAGCGAAATCATCAGTAGTACCAGAGCGATTTTTTTCATGGGCCTGTTGCCATTATCGGGCATTCATCTTGAGTGCGAACATTTTATGTCAGGCGGATGAATTCGAACTGAATTCATGGAATCACGCTGAACACGAAAGTTCATGGGATTTCACTCAAAATATTTCTGCCACCATGCAACGCAAACTCCCCCCGGCCTTTTCGATTTCATCCAGCGGTGCTGTATGAATACAAAATCCCCATGATTCCAGCAACCGCCTACTGGAAAGCCGTAATGCATCAGCGGCCGTCTGGCTGATGAACAGATCCTGGTCGGTGAGAGCAATGCAATTACCGGCAAAAGCCTCCTTCTCGACTTGATCGAGTTTTAAAACCTGCCCCTGATAAATTGCCGACAGAGCACGAATCAATCCCCCTTCCTCAATGGATGGCTCGTGCACCACACAAGCGCGGCTGGCCAGCACTGCCAGTATGACATTGGTGTGGTATTCGCCATTGGCCAGGTCAAATTGCAAGGTACAGCGCAGATCAAAAGCCTGGTGCATAGCCCTGACCCCGGCCTCATCAACCCGACCTGACATACCACAGTATCCAACGCGCCTGGCACGATCCAGCACCAACGGCCCGGTCAATTCAGCAATACAATCTTGATCTGATAAATCAACCAGCTCATAACCGCCGTTGGTGAAAAATTCACGAATATCCTGTCGAGCTGCTTCCTGTTGACGGGTCGGGTGCAGCATATGGCCTACGATCAGTCGACCCGGGATCGTAGCAAATACATTATTCGGAAATACATCGTCCGGCGTACTGCCATTGCCGACAAAGCTTTTGACCACAATGCCACGCTCGCGAATCACTGAAACCAGATTGATGTACTGCTCCATTGCCCGGTCTGCATCTGCGTGACGGGCGATATTCATGTAGAGGTTGTCGGTAGCTGATTCGGTATCAATGCGAAAATCCAATGGCTCCACCATGAATACACCCCGCGGTACGGCTGGTGAATCCGGTACCAATCGGCCGTTTTCTAACTCGCCAATCAGCCAATTGACGTCGCGCGTAATCACGTTTCAGGCTGCATTCTGCTGAGGATCAAGCGCCAAAAAATGCTCAAACGCATCACCCAGTAAATGATGGTCCGAATCGTTTACATGGGCATTTTCGGAAATCCAGCGGCGCCAGCGTCGGGCCCCTGGCAAACCTTGGAATAACCCAAGCATATGGCGGCTGATGTGTTTGACGGGCACACCCCTGGCCATCTGTTCGCGGCAATATTGCTCCATTCGGCGGACTATATCTGAGCGATCCGGTAGTTCCTTTTTTCCGTCCAGTAGTTGCTGGCACTCAACCAGGATCCAGGGATTCTGATATGCCGCTCGACCCAACATGACGCCGTCGACAAACTGCAGATGCTTTTTGACTTCCACTGCACTACTCACGCCACCATTCAGGAGGATGATCCACTCCGGTTGTTGTTGCTTTATTCGGTAGACCCAGTCATAGCGTAACTCGGGGAGTTCGCGATTTTCTTTGGGGCTCATGCCCGAGAGCCAGGCTTTGCGTGCATGCACCACAAACAGCTGGCAACCAGATTCAGCCACCGTGTGCAGAAAATCGCTGAAATAGTCATAGCTTTCATGTTCGTCAACTCCCAGCCTGCATTTGACAGTAACCGGCACCTCGGCCACATCTCGCATCGCCGCTACACAATCACGCACCAGCTTCGGTTCCAGCATCAGGCATGCACCAAATCTGCCCTTTTGCACTCGATCGGAAGGACAGCCAACATTCAGATTGACTTCGTCATAACCTCTGGCCTGGGCGATGCGGGTGCAGCGTGCCAACTCTTCCGGATCAGAGCCACCCAACTGCAATGCCAAAGGGTGTTCTTCACGATTAAAGGCCAGTAAGTGGTCGCGATCACCGTGCAATATGGCCGCACTGGTGACCATCTCTGAATACAGCAAAGCAGAAGGTGAGAGCAGCCTGTGAAAATAGCGGCAATGACGGTCCGTCCAGTCCATCATGGGCGCTACCGACAGGCGTCGATTGTGTCTTCCTATTTCTTTCATTAACTCTATTTGTTCCGCCAGCGGCAAGCAGCCAGCTTCACACCCGAGCTTATGTTGCACTCTGGTCCGCTGGACGCCCTAGCAGTATAAGTCCCTTGGCAGTGACTTCGCAGTAAAAGCACTCGCCAGAGTCCCCTCTCTCATTAAAAGAACTGCGGGTTGGCCGTTGCTTGTAATTAATTAACTAATTAATTAATATAAGCTAATGTCAGACATCACCAAAAAATCTCGTTCTCAGTCTACCCGCCGCGGCCGGCCGTACGCTGACCCGAATCAAGACTATAAGCAACTGATTATGGATTCCGCCGAGAAGGCCTTTGCCAACTCGAGTTTCGATTCCGTATCACTCAAGGACATTGCCGCACCGGTGGGCGTTTCTCCGGCCATGATTCACTATTATTTTGGCAGCAAGCAGGATTTGCTGGAAAGCGTGGTAAATCAGGCGGTGGAGCCAATGTCTATGGCCATCCGGCACTTGCGAGAACAACCAGAAGCCGATATCCCTGAGTTTGTGCAACAGCTGTTTGCCACCATGCAGCGGCATCCCCACCTGCCCTTGTTGATGTTCCGTCAGGTGCTTTTGCCAGGCAGTCCCATGCAAAGCTATTTTGTAGATCAACTCGCTCCGCACCTGGGCGGTGCCTTGCCTGATTTGATCAGGAAAGGTCAGAACACTGGCCATATTTCCGATGAGCTTAATCCGGCAATTGCCGCTTTGATGGTTTTATCATTATGTGTATTTCCACTGATTTCAAAGCCTTTGTCGCAACCAGCTCTGGGTGTGAAGTTCGATCAGCCTGGTATTGCCGAACTGCAACAACACGTTATCCGATTCATCCAGAGAGGTTTACAACAGCCATGAACATCAGGAAACAGAGCCTGATCTGGGCTTTCAGTGTGGTCATGTTGCCCGGGATGCTCGCCTGTTCAGATTCAAGCAAGAACGAACTGGTGGGAACTCTGGAAAGAGAGCGCATCGAGTTGCTGGCTGAGAACGATGAACCCATCGTGTCGCGACATGTGCAGGATGGGCAAATTGTTAAAACCGGAGATTTGATCCTGCAACAGGATCCTGTCCGCGCGAGTGCAAGGCTGGCACACGCTCAGGCGCAGCGCGATCAGGCTGCTGCTCGACTGGCAGAGCTACAACGGGGACCTCGCATTGAATCGATAAAGGAAACCGAAGCCAGATTGGCAGCTTCGCAAGCCCAGACCAAAAAAACTCGCAGCGATCTTAAACGAGCCCAGGAATTATTTGAGCAAGGCCTCTCCAGCCAGGCAGTGCTGGATCAGGCCGAAAGTGTCTTCAAAACCAATGCAGCTGAAGAAGTTGCTGTAAGAGAGTTTTTAGCGGCACAAAAACAGGGGACCACCAGCGAGGAATTGCAACAGGCAGCCGCCGCATTGCGGGCAGCAAATGCCCAGGTTGCACTTGCCGAAGTAGACTTGCAACGCGGACGAATACTAAGCCCGGTTAACGGCCGCATTGAAAAGTTACTTTATCAGGTGGGCGAGCGCCCGGCCCCCGGGGCCACGGTTGCAGTGATTCTGGACAATACGCGCGTTTATGCGCGGGTTTATGTACCAGAAGCATTGAGGTCGCGGATCACGCCCGGCAAAGAACTCCAGGTGAGGACGGACGGAGTAGCAACACCGCTGAACCGCGTAGTGCGCTGGGTATCCGCTGATGCTACTTTTACCCCCTATTTTGCGTGGACGGAATATGATCGCTCACGCCTGAGCTACCTCGCAGAGATCGACTTGGCAGGAGCTTCTGAGCTTCCTTCCGGCTTGCCGCTCAGCGTCCCTGTCTTCGAACTGACTGCCAAACAATGAACCAGGCCTCGACGGTCACCCAACAGGAGCAAGACCCCGCCATTAGTGTTCGCGGGCTGTACAAGTCTTTTGGGTCTGTTGATGCTGTGGTGAATCTCAATCTGGACGTGCCGCGCTCATGCATTTATGGCTTTCTCGGGCCGAATGGCTCCGGCAAATCAACCACCATCCGCATGATGTGTGGTCTGATGCTGCCGACCGCAGGCGATATCCGGGTATTGAATTACTCGATCCCAAAAGAAGCAGAGGCATTGCGCCGTAAAGTCGGTTACATGACACAAAAGTTTTCATTGTACGAAGACCTGACTGCCCAACAGAATCTGGATTTTATTGCTGGCATATACAACCTTTCGCGCAGTCAGCGTAAGAAACGAATTTCCGAAGTGACCGACCGCTTTGAGCTTGCGCACTTCCTGCCGCGCTTGAGCGGTTCACTGAGCGGCGGCCAAAAACAACGCCTGGCCCTGGCGGCCGCCACATTGCATGAACCCGAACTGTTGTTTCTGGATGAACCAACCAGCGCCGTTGACCCGGAAAATCGCCGCGCCTTCTGGGAGACCCTGTTTGACCTGGTCAGTGAAGGCACGACCATTCTGGTTTCCACCCACTACATGGACGAGGCTGAACGTTGCCACGAACTGGCCATACTGGATCGAGGTGAACTGGTGGCGAGGGGCAGCCCTGCACAATTGTCACAAGATATTGCAGCAGAGGTTCTGCTGATCAGATCAAATCAGCCGCGCCGGGTGAG
>JBGTHE010000679.1:0-4370 GCA_041746335.1 Lysobacterales bacterium
TGCTGCTGGGCCCAGAAGCCAAAGGCCGCAATCCCCAGAATAAAGGCCCACAGCAAGGTGGTGGATTCAGCGCTGATGAGTGACATGAGGATTCCGCATTGGGTCGTGCCCCGTTGCGGTTAATCATACTGATTTGCGATACGCATTGAAGCCAAAACGAGGCATTGTGTAGCTCAGAGTTTGATCAGATTCGCTTCACTCCAAAATTAATCCTCGAAAAGTCATGGACTGCCCGAATCAGCTACCGCTGCTCGTAAAACTCGGCCAGCTCACCAAACGCCTGTGGATAGAAAGTAACGGCCAGCTGCATGAACTGTTGATAGCCTGACTCGGCCTTGACCGGCGTTATCCAGAGTTCCTTTTGATCGGAGCTCGATTGGCTGGACGCCGTCAGGTGGTCGTCACGAACCGGTGAAGGTCCTCGAGCCACATAGGCCTCATGCGTGTACACCTCATCGCAGAAGGCCGGTGGAAAATACAGTTGTGTGGTGGCGACTTCGCCAAATGAGGGCGGGTAGACTTTCAGATGCAGATGCGTTGGTCGGGGTGCATACCAGCCGGGCACGATGCTTTGGAAGCGCACGCGGCCTTCGGAATCTGCCGTTTGCACACCGCGCAGGAAATTGCTGTCGCTGAGATCCACATCGCTACCTGTGGGGTTGAGCTCCCTGTCCAGCACCAGGTTTTTGACGCCGGAATAAAGACCTGAAGCGTTGCATTGCCAGATATGCACCGTTCCACCCGGCAAGGGTTGACAACCGAAGGTGTCGACCACCTGGAAATCCAGCTGCAAGGGCATACCCGGCTGGCCATCGGCAATATCAGACCGTATTTGACGGGCATCGAGATAGTAGGGGCCGGTAATATCCTGCGTAATCAACGTGCAGCTGGGTGCTGCTTGCTTGGGTTTGGTGTTGGCATTAAGTGGCCCTATGGCCAGCGTCGATGCGGCCCCTGCCAAACCACCCAAAACGGTTCTTCGTTTCATTTTTCAGCTTCTCGATGGATGCACCCTGCAACTATAGCTCAAGGAAAAGTAAACTAGTCATAACCTCACTGAAATCAGATAAAACGGAACATGCAAGCCCAGCCGAAAGCCCGTCTCGCCGTTGATATCGGCGGCACCTTTACCGATTTGGTGCTGCAACTGGCAAATGGCGAGCACGTCAGCACCAAGCTATTAACCACCTACGATCATCCGGGTAGGGCGGTTCTGGGCGGAATTGATCGGGTATTGCTTCAGGCTGGCATCACACCAGCGCAAGTGGGCCTGATCATTCATGGCACCACCTTGGCCACCAATGCGCTGATTGAGCGGCGTGGCGCACGCACAGCTCTGCTCACGACGGCCGGACATCGCGATGCGCTCGAAATGGCACACGAAGATCGTTTTGAGCAGTACGACATTATGATCGATCGGCCCACGCCATTGGTGCCGCGCTATCTGCGCCTGCCCATCAATGAGCGCATCAGTGCAACTGGCAAAATTCTGCTGCCGCTCGATCGTGGTTCGCTGGAAGCAACCCTGCCAGTGCTGGATGAGGAACAGGTGGAAAGCGTCGCGATTGGTTACCTGCATGCCTACCTGAATCCACAACATGAGCGCCAAACGGCCGACTGGCTGAGCCGCGCAAGACCGCACCTGACGATCACCCTTGCTTCAGAAGTCTGCCCGGAAATCCGTGAATATGAGCGCCTGTCCACCGCCTGTGCCAATGCCTACGTACAACCGCTGATGGCCGGTTATCTGCGGCGGCTGGCCGAGGAGCTGCAACACAGGGGCCTTCGCTGTCCATTCCTGCTGATGACTTCTGGTGGCGGCCTGGCCACGCTGGATACGGCAGCAAAATTCCCCATACGCCTGGTCGAGTCTGGTCCTGCAGGTGGTGCGATCCTGGCGCAAAGCATTGCGCGGCAAGCGGGGGTCAATCGCCTGTTGTCGTTCGATATGGGGGGTACCACCGCAAAGCTATGCCTGCTGGACGATGGCCAGCCGCTCAGTTCACGCAGCTTTGAAGTCGATCGCATCTATCGCTTCAGAAAGGGCAGCGGCTTGCCGGTGCGAATTCCGGTGATTGAGATGGTTGAGATCGGTGCGGGCGGCGGTTCCATTGCCTCCATCGACAAACTGGGCAGAATTACGGTTGGCCCGGAAAGCTCCGGCTCAGAACCAGGCCCTGCTGCTTATGGCCGGGGCGGAACACACCCTACTGTGACCGATGCCGATGTCTGCCTCGGGCGGGTGCATGTCCCTTCATTCGCCGGTGGTGCTTTTCGTCTGGATAGCCAGGCTGCCGAACAGGCTTTGCTGGATCAATTAGGGGCAGCGCTGGGACAGAACGCACAACAAGCCGCCTTTGGCCTGGCGGAAGTGGTAGAGGAAAACATGGCCGCAGCGGCTCGTGCTCATGCAGCCGAATTTGGTTTGGATATCAGCAGCCGGGCGATGGTGGCTTTTGGTGGAGCTGCGCCCTTGCATGCTACGCGCCTTGGGGAAAAACTGGGCGTTCAAACCATCATCATTCCGGCTGAGGCGGGCGTCGGGTCTGCGGTAGGCTTTCTGCTAGCCCCGGTGGCCTATGAGGTAGTTCGAAGCCGCTACCAGTTACTCACCGAGCTGGATTGCAAAACCGTAAACGCGCTGTTTGCCGAGATGCAGCAGGAAGCATTATCAGTGGTGGCACAGGGGGCAGCCGGATCGCCTTACACCGAAAGCCGCCAGGCTTACATGCGCTACCGGGGGCAGGGCCATGAAATTCCAGTCCGATTGCCATTGACTGCCTGTAATGACAAAAGCAGTGCCGAGTATCAGCAGGCTTTTGAGGACGCCTATCGCAAACTTTATGGCCGTCATATGCAGGGTGTGGGAATAGAAATACTCACCTGGACATTAACCATCGCTGCGGACGCGCACGTCCCTGTTGCCACGGCTTCAATGGCTGACGAGGGCGACACAGGCAAGAATTCCGCTTCGCAGCGCGAATTAACGCCACCAACAGCCCATCAAACCCTGTTTGATTGGCACCAGGCCGAGCCAGTGGAGGCACCCGTCTATCGCCGCGAACATTTGCCGGTTGGCTGTTGTGTCAACGGGCCTGCGTTGATTACCGAAGACCAGACCACCACGGTTGTTGGGGCCGGTTGGCAAGCGCAGATTGATGGAAAGCTGAATATAGTAATGACGCAATTGCTGGAAGCTGACCGCTTGATCGCTCCCGTACATCCAGGTACCCCGCGATCTGAGTGCATGGCCCAGGCCAGCTTCTCGACCGCTGCGCGGTCTCACCTTCTCCCGGCACAAAAAGGATCATTCCTACAGCTGCAACTGGCCTGGTCACGATTGCTGGCCATCGTCGAAGAGCAGGCGCAAACCCTGATCCGCACCGCTTTTTCCACCACCGTGCGCGAAGCGGGTGACTTATCGGCAGGTGTATTCGATGCCAAAGGCCGTATGTTGGCCCAGGCCATTACCGGCACGCCGGGGCATGTGAATGCCATGGCCGCCAGTGTGGGCTTCTTCCTGCAAAAATATCCGCTCAAGGAATTGCAGCCAGGCGATGTATTGCTCACCAACGATCCCTGGGAAGGCACCGGACACCTGAACGATTTCACCGTGGTCACACCCGTGTTTCATGATGGCCAGGCTGTGGCCCTGTTTGCTGCAACTTCGCATATTGCCGATGTGGGCGGGCTGGGTTTTGGGGCCGATGGGCGGCAGGTGTTTGAAGAAGGCCTGAACATACCCATCAGCCATCTGTTTCGCGCCGGGGAAGTCAATCAGACGCTGCTGGAAATTCTCCACGCCAATGTCCGCGATCCAGTGGCTGCAGAGGGTGATTTGTACTCACTGGCGGCTTGCAATCAGGCCGGTGCCAAGCGCTTGTTGGAAACTTTAACGGAGTTTGGCTGGGCTGATCTGAACGAGCTCGGCGACTACATCATCAGCCAGTCGCGCGCGGCCATGCTGGACGAAATTCGTCGCCTGCCGGTGGGCAGCTGGAACTACAGTATGCGGGTGGACGGCTACGAGCAACCCATCGACCTGGTGGGCAAAGTCACCATTCATGCAGAGGGCATTGAAGTGGACTTCGATGGCAGTTCAGCGACCAGCGGTTTTGGCATAAATGTGCCGCTGACCTACACCCAGGCCTACGCCAGTTTCGGCGTGCGCTGCGTGATCGGCAACGACATTCCCAACAATGCCGGTTCACTGGAGGTGGTGCAGGTGAAGGCTCCTGAAGGGTGCATCCTGAATGCACCGCGACCCGCCGCGGTTTCAGCACGGCATGCCATTGGCCAGATGCTGCCCGACGTGGTGCTAGGCTGTCTGGAGCAACCCCTGCGAGGAAATGTACCCGCCGAAGGAGCCT
>JBGTHE010000680.1:0-5484 GCA_041746335.1 Lysobacterales bacterium
AATTTCTGCCCATTCCCATTTCCGGCCTGCGCGGTGACAACATCAAGAATCGCAGCGATACCATGCCCTGGTATCGAGGGCCTACCCTGCTTGCGCACCTCGAAACTGTGGAAGTTGAAACCGAGCGCATGGCGCTGCTTCCGTTCCGCATGGCAGTGCAGTGGGTGAACCGGCCCAACCTCGATTTTCGCGGGTTCAGCGGGCTCATCAGTTCAGGCACCATCAAACCGGGCGATGCGATTCGCGTACTGCCTTCCGGGCGAACTGCTTTGGTCAAGACCGTTGTAACCTTCGACAGCGAACTGGATCGAGCCGTGGCCGGGCAGTCCGTCACCCTCACTCTGGATACCGAGATCGACTGCTCCAGGGGCGATGTCATCACGGTAGCAGATGCTCCCTGCCAGGTAGCTGATCAGTTCGAAGCCACGCTGGTATGGATGGACGAGCAGGAGATGCTGCCGGGCCGCCCCTACTGGCTGAAAATAAGCACCTCGACGGTGGCGGCAACGATCACCAAGCCCAAGTATGAAATATCCATCAATAACATGGCGCATGAGGCCGTGGACACGCTGGCCCTCAATGCCATCGGCATCGTCAACATTTCGCTGGATCGGGCGATACCCTTTGAAGCCTACAGCGATAATCAGGATCTGGGCGGGTTTATCCTCATCGATCGCTTGAGCAACCGGACGGTCGCTGCGGGCATGATCCATTTTGCCCTGCGCCGTTCGCAGAACATTCACTGGCAATCGATCGACGTCACGCGTGAAGCCCATGCCGTGCAAAAGGGCCAGAAGCAAAGGCTGCTCTGGTTCACCGGGCTTTCGGGTTCAGGCAAGTCGACCATCGCCAACCTCGTGGAGAAACAACTGCATGCCCTGGGCAAGCACAGTTTCCTGCTGGATGGTGACAACATCCGCCACGGCCTCAACCGCGACCTGGGTTTCACGGACGCTGATCGCGTGGAGAACATCCGCCGCGTGGGTGAGGTTGCCAAGCTGATGACCGATGCCGGGCTGATCATCCTGACGGCATTCATTTCGCCCTTCCGCAGCGAACGGCGTATGGTGCGCGAGATGCTGCCAGACGGTGAGTTCGTGGAGATCTTCATCGACACGCCGCTCTCCGTCGCCGAGGGCCGCGACGTGAAGGGCTTGTACAAGAAAGCGCGCGCGGGGCAGCTCAAAAACTTCACCGGCATCGATTCACCCTACGAATCGCCCGAGCATCCGGAAATTCACATCGACACGACGACTCTATCCGCCGAAGAGGCTGCGGAGGCGATTGTCGAGTACGTTCTCGGTGGGGGAAGTCCGAAGCTTTAGCGACGGTTTCCGCTCCAGTAAACACCAACTTCCAGAGAAACAGGGACCATCCCGCGTTACAATGGGTGCACATCTTGATCCATGCCTTTCAACCCTCCGGTTTTTTATATCCCGGAAATGCACTGAGCGGAAACTTATGAAAAGTAAAAACAACCCTTACCGGTATTTGGTCGGCTTCGAAAAAGCCATGCATCGCAGTGTTAGCGCACTGTTGCTGCTGATTCTGTTGGGTGCACTCACAGCCTGTAAACCATCAGAGCCAGGATCTTCGCCTGCGTCTGTAGCTGAAAGGACACTCGAATCAGCAGCGCCAGTCAGCGAGGAAGGCACAAGCGCCGGAAGCGCTGATCCGATGGCAGTCGCTGAAGAGGTCATCAATGAAGCGGATTACCGTCGCCATGTTGAAACCCTGGCCTCCGATGCTTTTGGCGGCCGCGCACCTGGCTCGCCGGGTGAAGAGCTTACGGTGAATTATCTGATCGATCACTTCACAAAACTGGGACTGAAGCCAGGCAATGGCGATAGTTATACGCAGGACGTACCGCTGGCTTCGGTGGAAGTCACCAACAAGCCCGATCTGGTGATCAGCGGTGCTGATGGCGATGATCTGCTTCTGGCCTATTCGACCGACCAGGTGGTAGGCACGCGCCACCAGGTTCCGGAAGTCACAGTCAGCGATTCTGAATTGGTGTTTGTGGGCTACGGCATCGTTGCCCCGGAATATAACTGGAATGACTATGCCGGTATCGACGTCACCGGCAAAACTGTGGTCATGCTGGTGAATGATCCGGGCTACGCCACCCAGGACCCGGCCCTGTTCAATGGCAATGCCATGACCTATTACGGACGCTGGACTTATAAATACGACGAGGCCGCCCGCCAAGGCGCAGCCGGCGCCATCATCATTCACGATACGCTGCCGGCATCCTATGGCTGGCCTACTGTAAACAACAGCTGGACCGGCCCTCAGTTCGACATGGTACGTGCGGACGGTGCCGGCTTGTCGCAGTTTGAATCCTGGATTACCAAGGAATCCGCCGTTGCCGTGTTCGAGAAAGCCGGATTGAACCTGGACGAGATGTATGAAGCTGCAAAAACCCCCGGGTTCACAGCGGTACCACTCAAATTGAACGCGTCGGTAACGCTGACCAACAACATCGTGACGGTCGATTCGAAAAATGTGGTAGCAGTTTTGCCCGGCAGTGAAGCGCCCGATGAAGTGTTCATCTACATGGCACACTGGGATCACCTTGGTACCGATCCCAAGCTGGAAGGCGACCAGATTTATAACGGTGCACTGGATAATGCCAGCGGCACAGCTGCGTTACTGGAGATTGCCAGAGTTTACACTTCTCTGCCGCAGGCGCCCCGCCGCACGGTCATGTTCCTGGCACTTACTGCTGAAGAGCAGGGCTTGCTCGGTTCACTCTATTATGCCGCCAATCCGCTGGTGCCCCTCACCCAGACCGTGGGCGGGCTCAATATGGATGGCATGAATAATTTTGGTGCTACCCGTGACGTTACCGTAGTGGGCCTGGGCATGAGTGACCTGGACGATTACCTGGCTGCGGCCGCGGCTGCGCAGGAGCGCGTACTGGAAGGCGATCGGGAAGCCGAGAAAGGTTATTACTACCGCTCCGATCATTTTGAGCTGGCCAAAGAAGGCGTGCCGATGATTTACCCGGGCGGAGGATATGACGATCGCGAAAAAGGCGTGGCCTATGGCATGGAAAAAGCCAAGGAATACACGGCAGATCACTACCACCGGGTTTCTGATGAATACAACCTGAGTTGGGTGGTGACCGGTGCACTTGAAGACATGAAACTGTTCTTCAAAACCGGTCTGGACGTGGCCAACAGTGATGATTGGCCTGAGTGGAAAGAAGGCTCTGAGTTCAAGGCCAAAAGGGATGCACAGATGCAGGGTCAGGCGAAGGTAGCTGAGTGAAGTCAGCGTTTGACCTGGAATGCCTTCGGGCAACCTGCAACAGGATATGCAGATAGATCATAGAGCGGTGGCTTGAATCCAATGGGTCTGCTGCCCGGGTTCAAGCCACTGCTGCTCACTTGTTCTGCGCTGATCGCGTTTGCCGCCAACTCTGTGTTATGCAGGATTGCTTTGAGTGGTGAGCTGATAGATCCGGCTTCTTTCACCGCCTTGCGGCTGGGCAGCGGCGTACTTTTCCTGGCCATCCTGCTGTGCGCAAACGACAGAAAAAAACTGGGAACTCCGAGCTGGGATCTCCCCGCCGCCCTGGCCCTGTTCGCCTATGCCGCATGTTTTTCGTTTGCCTACCTGGAGCTGGCTACTAGGACGGGCGCATTGATCCTGTTCGGTTGCGTGCAAGTGGGCCTGGTCGTTGCCGGATTGATGCAGGGCGAACGCCCCACCTGGCTGGCATGGACTGGTATGTTGCTGGCCAGCTTCGGCCTGGTTTACCTGGTGTCACCCGGTCTTGATGCACCCTCTCCAACCGGTGCGGCCTTGATGGCTGTGGCGGGAATCTCCTGGGCTTTTTATACCTTGCGAGGCCGTCAGGCTAGCCAGCCCCTGATTGCTACCACCTGGAATTTTCTCGCCACCCTGCCTGCTGCCCTGCTGCTGGTTATGGTGTTCTGGCCGCAGACGTACTGGACAGCCAAGGGCGCCATTCTTGCGGTGCTTTCCGGAGCGCTGGCGTCGGGCCTGGGTTATGTAGTCTGGTATGCAGCTCTTCGTTATCACTCGGCTGTATCCGCAGCATTGGCGCAATTGTCGGTCCCCCTTTTGGCTGCCTGGGGTGGCCTGATTTTCCTGTCAGAGGCCTTCACGTTTCGTCTGCTGATTGCCGCGATTGCCACGCTGGGAGGCATTGCTCTTTACTTCGCCTCCCGCCCAGCGAAGGTAATTTCGTGAAGAGTTCTCAGTCGAATAGCTTCAAAATCAACAGAAGAACTGTAAACATTCAGACTACTCAATCGCTGGTGGTTGCATTGCGATAGGCGTTATGCCATCTAATCTGCTTTAATTCCGGTCGAAAGATCGAGAAGTAAGTCGAACATTGGGGGGTTAGGTCAGTGTTAAAAGGCACACAACTGGCGCACGTTAAGCAACACCCCAATCGCGAGTGGGAAGAACACCCGCTCGAAGAACACTTGCGCTCAGTTGGCAAGCTGGCCGCCCAAATGGCGGAAGGATTCAATAGCCAAGACTGGGCAAATGTCGCAGGTTTATGGCACGACCTGGGAAAGTATCGCCCTGCTTTTCAAAACTACATCAAGCAAGCTTCCGGCTATGATCCGGAAGCTCATATCGAGCAGGTACCGGGGAGAGTGGATCACTCCACTGCAGGCGCGATTCATGCGGATGACTCTGTCAAAGGTGCAGGAAAGTTTTTGGCCTACTTGATTGCAGGACATCATGCCGGTTTGCCTGATTGGGACTCTTCAGATGCTGGAGCAGCCGCATTATCCATTCGCCTGCCGTCTGGTCGCGAGAAAGGTTATCTGAGTGAGTCTCTTCTGGCGGATATCCCGAAAGATATTCTCAATCCCGCCCTACCTTCGACTAAACCATTAGGCGGCGGCGAAGGCTTGCATTTATGGCTACGGATGTTGTTTTCATGTCTGGTGGATGCGGATTTTCTGGACACAGAAGAATTCATGAGTCCAGAGAAGGCTCAACGACGGCAGGCATCCTGGACAATGTTAGAGCTGAAAGAGCAGTTTGATGTTTTTATGCAAGATAAGGCTAAAAACTGTTCACCAACGGTCGTAAACCAGTGGCGATCAACGGTGTTGGAGGACTCCCGCCGAGCCGCTTTGGAAGCCCCTGGAATTTATACTCTCACCGTTCCGACAGGTGGCGGCAAAACGCTCTCGGGTATGGCATTTGCGTTGGAGCACGCAGTAAAACATCATAAAGATAGGATCGTAGTCGTAATTCCCTACACCAGCATCATTGAGCAAACGGCCGATCAGTACCGAGAGATTTTCGGTGATGCGGTGCTGGAGCACCATTCCAATTTAGACCCAGGTAAATCGGAAGACGAAAACTCCAGATCAAGACTATCGTCAGAGAACTGGGACTCACCCATCGTGGTTACCACTAACGTTCAATTGTTTGAGTCACTCTTCGCCGCTCGAACCAGCCGCTGCCGCAAACTGCACAACTTGGTGA
>JBGTHE010000681.1:0-4049 GCA_041746335.1 Lysobacterales bacterium
CTGCGCAACAGGGCCGGGCTGCGATTATGTCCGACTGATTTGAGCACCTCATTGGGGTCGACCGTGATGACGGTTACGGTAAGTTTAGAACTGCCGTCGGGCAGGGTGGTTTTTCGGCCCAGACCCGCCATCAGCCAGAACGGTGCATCCAATGGAAAGACTGCATAAGGAATTTGGGGTTTCACGCGACTATCGAACTCGTAAAACCACGAAACCACGATCACCACCCGCCATTGAGCGCCCCAGGCCCCCATGAAGGTCGGCGCAAACGGTGGGCCTTCGCTGCGCAGGCGCGCATTGGCAGTTGATATCAGCCGTCCTTCCTTATTCAGTGGCAATTTGCCCGCGGAATAAGCAGGAATAAAGGGCCAAATCGCTTCGCCAGGTTGGTCAATGCCGCTATGATGCATGTCCGCTTGATCAGGCAGCTCTTGTTCCATGTTGCTGCTCTGATTGGTGTTTGGTAGATCCGGGTAACCCCGACTCACAACGGGCTTGGTCAGACTAGCTTGATGCTGGATAACCGGCAAAGTTTCCCACACCATGGATTCCGGTTCCGACTTGCGCAATTGCCGCGAAGGCGAAATGTTAATGCGTGATTCCGGATCCGCGGGCAAAACCGCGGGCGGCGTCAAAGCCGACGCGTATTCAAACACCTGCTTCCAGGAAATCTGCATGACTGAGGTTTTTCCGCACATGGTGGTATTGTAGCCCAGCCTTTAAGCGCTTCCTGCACACACAGAGTCTCAAACCAAATTCTTACTCCTGTTTGAGGCATAGGCTTACACAGATCCCCGTTCTCAGCTTTTGCGAACACGGTCGCCCAGAATTCAAACTGCTTTGTTAGAATCTAAAGGCACTGGCAACGCGCACGCAAAGCTAATAGACGTACACGCACCAGCATGCATGCTGGATTCCTGAAAGTTCAGGCCTGATCCAAGGGGAACAGACATCACAGTTCGGATTCACAGCCCCAAAACCGCTCGTCAGCTGACCCTGGTTCCCAATAAACGACGCCTTGAGATGCACTTGGCCGATGCCTTGCGCGAGCGGCGCGAAGGCGAAGTTGTGGTCCATCCAGCCGTGCAGGTTTTTTCGCAATGGGTAGAGCAGCTTTGCACCCGCATACAAATGTTGCGCGGTCAGGCCTGCGATCAAACCGCAGATGCCATCACCCTGCAGCGGCTGTGGCAGGAAGCCATGCCAGCCAGCAGTGGGCTGTCGCCAGAATCTGAAAAGCGCCTGGCAGGACGCTTGGCTCGCACAGCCGACAAATGGCTTCGCCAATGGTATGGCGCGGAAAACACGCTCTGGCTGGATGCCGCGTTCTATAAAGCGCGACTATCCGTGACCGATACCCTGCGCAGAAACCAGCTGCGTGACGCCGATGGGTGGACTGCGCTGCTCATCGAAATTCTCCAGTCCTCCGAAATTTTACCTGGGGGTTTGCCAGAACAAATCACTCTGGATGGTTTCCACGAGTTCACCCGTTTGGAACAGGCATTGCTCCGGGCGCTGGAAGCCCGTGGCGTCACCATTCAGTCGCCCCATGCGCTGCCTGCCGAAGGTTTTCTCCAACTGCAGGGCTTCAATGACGCCCGCACGGAACTCGCAGCTACCGCGCATTGGGCCAAACAGCAGGTTGCGGATGGCAAGCAGCAGATCGCCGTGATCATCAATGGCCTGGAAAACCAGACGCAAACCGTCCAGCGCGTATTCGAGAACGTGTTTTATCGCGGTCAAAGGCTGCCGGAGGCAGACACAATCAATAGGTCAATCGAGGGTACCAACCGAGAATTGAACCCGGACTTATCCACTGACGAGCTCCACTTATTCTGCATCCCGGCCGGTCAACCCCTGCTGGATCAGGCCGTAATAGAAAGCGCGCTGATGCTGTTGCAGTTGTCGGTTGCGGGGCCACGTCAGGCCATACCATTCAGTCGCTTTTCCTTTTGGATGCTCAATCCTTTTTGGGCCGCCGCCGATAGCGAACGCATCGCCCGCGCGCACCTGGAAATCCGTTTGCGCCGGGATGGCGTATACCAGCTGGTACCCGCGTCGCTGCAGGAACGCGCCGCGCAAGCGGGTTTGGCCGAGGAGCTCCAGGGCGCTATCGCGGCCAGCCGTGCGGCTCTAAACCCCGATTGGCGGGCTGAAGATGCACTGTATCAATGCCTGAAAGCCTGGGGCTGGCCCGGCCCGCTCGTTGATGGTAGCCGGCAGCAGAGTGCCATCAATCAATTCGTGTTGTTACTGGAACGCTTGCGTGGCCTGAATTTGAAATCGCCGACAGAGTCATTACAGATGCTCAGGCAAATGTGCCAAGACGCTCGAGTAAAAGGCGCAGGAGGTCCGCTGTCGCCGGTGCAAATTCTCAGCCCCGATGATGCTGCAGGCCGACGGTTTGATGCGGCCTGGGTTGCCAACCTGCACGAAGGCAACTGGCCGAGCTCACCCCTTACCAATCCGTATCTGCCTGCCGATGCCGCGCAACATATTCCGCGCGCAAGACACGAAGGCGAACTGGCCTGGACGAAAAATCTAACCACGGCACTGCGCTGCCTGGCCCCGGAGATCATTTTCAGTTGGGGCAGACAGTCGGGCGATACGCAGCTTGGCCCCAGCCCATTGCTATCTGATATTCCAATCTGTGATGTCAGCGAAGGCCATTCTGCGGAACTGCACCATCTGCTGTTTTCCGAGCAGAACTACCAGCACTTAGTCCGAAGTTCAGATCAAAACCCAGAACTTGGGCGAGACAAGAACTTAGAGAAAGACCCAGGCCACAACCTAGACCCGAACTCGGGCCCAGATACAGGCCCAGCCTCCGGCCCAAACAAGGACCAGAGCAAAACTTCGCATGCAACCGGTCCTGCCAGCATGATCCAGTGGCGCCACTATGGCGAGCATCCTTGGCTCAAAGCACGCATCGATTTGCAGGGCAAGGGCTTGCAGAAGGCGCATGAAGGCGTACCTGCAGAGGCCATCAGCGGTGGTGCTGCCGCGATCAGCGATCAGTCGGCCCTGCCGCTACTGAGCTATCTGAAACACCGCCTGAATGCGCGATTTGATCCCATCCCCGATGCGTTTGCGGATGCGGCTTTACGCGGCAGCCTGTTGCACGGAGCTTTGCAGCGTTTGTACCAGCCAAGTCTGGGCAGCACACAATTGCCCGATGTCGCCAGCATCCCGGAAGCGGTGGAAAACGCCCTGCGCGAACGCAATGCCTTTCAACGCCTTTCCCTGCTGCAGTTCGAATCAGAAAAATTTCGGTTGATTCGGGTATTGGAAGAATGGCTGGAAAAGGATGGGCAGAGACCCAGCTTCAGGATCCATGCGCTGGAACTGCCCCTGGAAGCCCCACTGCTGGGGCACCCGATTCGGGTACGTGCTGACCGCATCGACCAACTGGATGATGGCAGCCTGCTGATCATTGATTACAAAAGCAGCAAGCGGGCCACCAATGCCTGGGCACGTCCGCGTTTGGGCGAAGCCCAAGTGCCGCTGTATGCGCGCTTGCTGGAAGGGACATTAAGTGAAGGAGCAGGAACTAGCGCAAGGTTGAGGGTAGGTGGCATCGCATTGGCCGCCGTCAAGCATGGTGAGTGCCTGTTGGACGGCGTGGTGTCCGACAGCGCCCATGCCTGTGACAAGTTGCAGCCCCTCAGTGGCAAAGGCCGCAATCTGGACAAACGTTTCAACGACTGGCCCGCCGCCATGGCGTTCTGGCAAGAGAGCATTGATGCCCTGGCTGCTGAGTACATTCGCGGTGACTGCAGCAACGTGGTTTATGACAGGTCTCATCCCGGCCTGGCCGACTTCCAGTTATTGCTACGGCACAGCGAAGGCGAAGCCTGGTTACTGCAGGCGGGTGCTGATGTAGGAGGTAGCGTTGCTGCCGACTCAAACGACTGAGTCGCGAGCGAGGCTCGCTCCAACTTCGGTGGGCGAATCACCTCGTATGGCAATCCGCTCCCGGGCTGATCGCTCTCGTGCATCCATGCACTCCGCGATTTAAGTGCATCCCTGCACAAAATCATGAGCCAGCT
>JBGTHE010000682.1:0-2098 GCA_041746335.1 Lysobacterales bacterium
TTAAGTTATCGAAAAATAATCAAGGCTTAGGAAGTGTCCCAACGGGTTGCGGCGCCGTGATCGTGCTGCCTGCCGGAGCGGGTTTATGCCGCTCATGCGGTTCCCAGCCCACGAGACCCAGCATCACGAAAAAGCCCACCACATACGCAACAGGGATAAACCAGCCATGGCGTAACCACAAGCCGACAGAACGCGTTTCCGGATACATGTTGGACAGGGCGACGCCGGCGCTTGAACCAAACCAGATCATCGATCCGCCGAAACCCACGGCAAAAGCCAGCACCCCCCAGTCATAGCCCCCCTGCTTCAAGGCCAGCGCAGTCAGCGGGATATTGTCAAACACCGAAGAGATGAAGCCCAGGCCAAACGCCGACTGCCACGACGCCGGCGGCAGTTTTTCCACCGGCATCATCGACGCACATATCACCAGCGACAACAGGAAAACACTGCCTTTGACCGCTTCCGGCACCAGATCCCATTGCGGCTTGCGCCAGGGTACGCAGGCCAACAGGACCACCCATACCGCAACACCGATGAACGGGAACGCATGATTCAGGTGATTGAACTGCAGATTGATTGTGATGTTGGTGCCTATGGCTGCCCCCAGCATCAGCGCAACTATGACAACACGCGCCCAGTCCACCGGTTTGTGGCCGGTCTCGTCCTTGACGATGGGCGAATAACGCTGTTGCAACAATGCCGCCGGGATGCCGAGTACCAGTAATGCCGCCGCTGCCGCCACGTAGGCATGCAGTACATCGCGCGGATCAACCCCGTCCAGCCACATCATGGTGGTCGTGGTATCTCCGACCACGCTGCCGGCGCCGCCGGCATTGGATGCCGCGACGATCGCAGCCAGATAACCGATGTGCACCTTACGGCTGAACAGGCTGGCCGCCAGCGTGCCGCCGATCAGGGCAGCGGCAATGTTGTCGAGGAATCCGGACATCACCCAGACCATTACCAGCAAAACGAACGGCCCTCTCCAGTCATCCGGCAAAAACCGCGGCATGACCTGGGGCAGATGGCTGCGCTCGAAATGATTGGACAGCAGCGCAAAACCCACCAGCAATCCGAGCAGGTTGACGATGATCACCCATTCATGCAGCAGATGAGTGCCCAGCCCGTAAAATCCGTCACCGGTCTTGAACCCGGTGAAACCCACCTTGTAGAGCGCAATGACGGCCAGCCCGGTCAGGGCTACGCGCAAAGTGTATTTGTGGAACAGCGCAACGCCGAGCAGCGTTGCGCCGAACAGCAGAAAGTCGACCGGAATGCCGAATACATGCGGCGACTCGGCAGCCAAGGCCATGCCGGGATAAATTCCGAACAAACCGCCAAGCGCAGCAATGGCCGGTAACGACAACAGTCGCCGGATGCCGCGTTGACTCTGAATCTGATGCATGCCTCCTCCCCTTGGTGTGTTGCTGCCGGGACCGCATGCAGGGCGTACGCTATAAAGCAGTTCAGCCCGGCCTTCGACCCGGCGCAGCATGAAACATAAAGCCTTGCTGCCCGTTGGACGAAAGTCTCGCTTGCGATGCTTTGCCAGCAGGGCCGGGAATGCAGTTCAGCTCCGCATCCCGTGTTGACGGCCATGCCGCAGTATCCGCTCAACGCGGCCACCGTAGCTACTCCCCTTCGATTGCTCTCTTTTGTAACTCGCGGATCAGAAAAGACCCACGACCTTGCCCTCATCCGTTAGGTCGATTTTCTCCGCTGAGGCGATTTTTGGCAACCCCGGCATGGTCATGACGTCGCCGCAGACCATCACCACGAACTCGGCGCCGGCCGACAGCCGCACTTCGCGGATGTTGACCATGTGCCCCGACGGCGCACCGCGCAGACCAGGATCCGTCGAAAACGAATACTGGGTCTTGGCGACGCACACCGGGTATTCGCCGTATCCGTCTTCCTGCAGTTTCTTGATCTGGCCGCGTACCTTGTTATCGGCAGAGATGTCGGCTGCGCCGTAGATTTTGGTGGCGATGGTTTTCATCTTGTCCCACAGCGGCAGCTTCTCGTCGTAGACGAACTTGAACTGGTTCTCGCCCCGGTCAATCACCTCGACCACCTTTTTCGCCACTTCCATCGCACC
>JBGTHE010000683.1:0-5582 GCA_041746335.1 Lysobacterales bacterium
GCTTGGGCGGGATTACCTGATGGGGAGGGCAGGTGAGTACATAGTCGCGGCGCTGCCTCATGGGATATGGGGGGGGGTTGCTGGAAGGGGCTGTAGTTTTTGGCCCCGCTATCGTTTTCTTAATGTTAGCGGTTATGTCCATCACGGGCTTTGGGGCAAACATCACACTGCACATGTCGAGTCCCCATTTTCGTAAAATTAAAGAAAAACACCTGCAGCAGATTAAATTAGCCAAGCCTTCTAAGGCGAAGGATGTGCGGCCACATGAGAAATTGGCGGATACCGAAATGGCTAAACCAAAAGCAAATCTTTGGCGACTGGATTTGGTGGCCAGAAGATGGGCAGACCTTTACTCCAAGGATTTCTACGAAGAAGAGGTTAAGCAAATTTTAAAGGAGGCAGGAATTCGTCTCATTAGCAGGCATGAAAAATCGTCCTCGCTTTTTGAGACGGGCAACCCGCTAGACTACACTGACGGTCGTAAGGTTTTCTACGTGAAGAGACAAGACCTAGAGACGTTTGAGAAGGAGCATCCACCGGAGGACGATAATGCCGGGCCATTTATGGACCATCAAGTCACACGTGGAGGAACACCAGCATGAGTTCATCGCCGCATGGAACCGACACTTCTCAAGTTGAAGTAACTCACGTTTCAGCAAACGGTGTGTGGTTGCTGGCGCACGACAAAGAGTTATTCATGTCGTACGAGGATTTTCCGTGGTTCGCAGACCAGCCCATCAAAGCCTTCCTGCGCGTGGAGGAGCCGACTCCCGGCCACTATTATTGGCCGGACCTGGACCTTGACCTGAGCTCAGAGATTATTGAAAACCCGGATCGATTTCCCTTGCGGGCAAAGCATAAGGGTTGATCGGTCAAATCAAGTTTTATGCGGGCCACTGGCGCCTGGTCTGAATTTTTCACTTTCGGACATGCAAATCCCGGCTCTCCCGGGATCATTTCCTACGCGAGAAACCGTGCATTTCCTCTGTGACGTTCCGGCAGGGACGTCCAGTCTGTAGAAATGCATGAGCCCGAAAACTACCAAACTTCTTGGATTCAACAGTTTCGCCTCAGGCTCCAGGGTGGTTTGTAGGACTGGTTGCAAAACTCAGGTCGGTATACACGGATACCGTGTATCCGTTATCATCTGAAATGATCCAATCGTTCAAAGACAAAAGAACGGAAGACCTGTATCACGGCAATTCAAGCAATCGCCTACGTCATTTGTCAGCCGAGCTCAGAATTGCAGCGCTGAACAAGCTCGACATGATTCAAGCGGCGATTGAGTTGATCGACTTGCGATCGCCACCCGGAAACCGGTTTGAAGCGCTTGCTGGAGACCTGAAGGGCTGGTTCAGTATTCGCGTCAATGATCAATGGCGAATCATTTTCCGTTGGAAGGATCGTTCTGCCTATGACGTTCAATTGATTGACTATCACTGAGAATAAAGTATGTTGCCGCAAAACAGAAAAGCCACGCACCCCGGGCAAATCCTGCTGCAGGAATATTTGGCCCCCCAGGGACTGACCCAGAAGAGTCTTGCAGACCATCTCGGCGTGCCAACACAGAGGATCAACGAGTTGGTGCGCGGCAAACGCGGAGTTACACCTGATACTGCCTGGCTCCTGGCACAAGCCTTTGAGACTACACCCGAGTTCTGGTTGAACCTGCAAAACAATCATGACCTGTCTGCGCTTGACCCGAAACGCACTGTTACGAAATTGAAATCAGTAACACCGGACGGGCAGTCGGCCAAATCAGATTAAAGCCATCCTGCGCGTGGAGGAGCCGACTCCCGGCCACTATTATTGGCCGGACCCGGACCTGGACCTAGACCTGAGCTCAGAAATTGTCGAAAACCCGGATCGGTTTCCCTTGCGGGCAAAACATCAAGTCTGAACTGGCCGCTTTTGGCAACTCGCAGGCAGTTTTCCTACACAAATTCGCTGCAAATCCCACTGTTACGTTTCAGCTGAAACGTCCAAACTGTTGACCAATCAGCGAGAGAACGTTGTAAATTCCTAATAAACGATAATTTAAGATCCAATGCGTGCAGGTGTGTCTGACCCAGGCCAACTCACGGACAGATAAATAAACTTGACTAAACTTGACTCCAACCTATAATCCGCGCATGGAAAAACGACTGAATTCTGAGAATACGCGGCAGGCAATGGAGCAAGCCGGTCTTACCCAAACAGCCATTGCACGGGAACTCGGAGTATCGAAGGAGGCGGTTTCGCAGTGGCTGAATGACAAGTCGTTTCCGCGTCCGAACAAGCTTCTGCAATTGGGAAAATTGTTGGGCTTGCGTTTCGACGATCTCGTCATCAAAGAAGATCCGTTCATGCCGAAAGTTGCCTTTCGAAAAATGAAGGGCACAAAGACCACGACCCACCATGTTGAAAAGGCGCAATTGATGGGTACCTACTTGCGTCAGCTCGTAGCCTATTTACCCTTCAGCACACTGGAAATGCCACCGATACTCAAGTCGCCAGTTTGTGACTATGACTATTTGTGCCAGGTTGCCGACAAAGTCCGCTCAGAAATTCACGTGGGTGCAATCGATACCATCGATTTCACTCATCTGATCAAGCGCTTTCGGGAGTTGCAGGCCGTGATTGTGCCGGTGCTTTGGGGCAGCAAACAGCGCCACGAGAATGCCGTTCACATTTACTTGCCCGACTCGCAAACCACCTGGGTTTATCTGAACCTGGATACCAATATTCATGACTTCAAGTTCTGGATGGCGCATGAACTCGGGCACTGTTTGTCGCCGGACCTGGAAGGAGAAGTAGCGGAAGATTTTGCCGATGCTTTTGCAGGCAGTTTGTTATTTCCGCACCAGCTGGCTGAACATGCTTATTTCTCTATCAGTCAGCAGCAGTCGCCTGCAAAGATGATCAGCCACATCATTGCACTTGCGGATGACCAAACAATTTCTCCCTACACCATATTTGGACAGGTGAATCACTTTGCGTCGGCACACGGAAAGCCTCGGTTAGAACTGGACAGTTCTTTCCATGGTGCGGTAACCAATTTCAACAAAAAGCACCCCAATCTCAGTGACGCCCTGTTAGGGCGCGATGCATCAGATGTGAATTGGCGTCCAGGTACCCGACAATACATCGAAGAAACCGCAAACGCCTTTGAAACGCCCATATTTGATGTGCTCAGAAAGTACTTAAGCCAACAGAATAAGGGCTCTGGATTCATTCAAACCGTATTGGATGTGCCCTTGCTGGATGCCCGGAGTATTCACGCTGAGCTGACCTGATGGCGCAAACGAAGATTTTGGTTGATACCAACAGTTACATCAGGTTGGCGAAAACGATTCATCCCTTGTTGTACCAAACTTTTGGTGATGTTGAGTACTGCTTGTATGTCTTGCCCGAGCTGAACAAAGAGCTGGCAAGCCATAAGTTAGAAAGCAGGTTCCATTGGATCAATGATGCTGAATTCTCTGGCAACAGACGTAACTCCCCGACACTCAGCCGGCACAGAAAGCCGGGATCAAAAACACGCTCGATTATCTGTGGGATTACGTGAAATCCGAATTTCCAGGCCCATCGAAAGTGGATGTAACTTATATCGCTTATGCGATTGAGCTGGAAATTCCTGTGGTGACTGACGATCAGGATATGACTGCAATGGCAGAGGTATTTGATGTCAATACTATGTCAACGCTGGCTCTGCTCAGAATCATGCTCGATTGCCAGCATGTCACTCGACAAACAGTAGGTTCCCTGTTTGAGTATTGGCGGCACATTACCGATTTACCGGCCAATTTCACAGCTGACAGACGGCGGCTCTTCCCTGATCTGTGAACTACGGATGATCTATTACCGCATTGAGTTCAGCGAATCTAAGGGTTTGAGCCAACATGAACAAACTTTGCACGATTGGTTACGAGGGGGCGAACCTGGCCGACTTAATAGAAACGCTGAAGCTGCTGGAAGTTGATGTGCTGCTGGATGTCCGCGAGTTGGCTTCATCGCGTCGCAAAGGCTTCTCCAAGAATGCGCTCAAAGAGGCGCTGGCCGGAGCAGGAATTTACTATCGTCATGAAAAGTTGCTGGGTTCGCCCAGAGCGATTCGGAATGAGCTCAGGGAAACCGGGGACTATGAGCGCTTCTTTAAAGAATTCGATAGGCACCTTTCGAAGCAGACACCTTTGGTTGAACAACTTGCGGAAGAACTCTCGGGCCGCATAGCACTTTTATGTTTTGAACGTAACCATAAAGAGTGTCACCGCACTCCTGTGGCAGAAAAACTGGCGGAAATTTCTGAAAAAATTGAGATAAGGCATATAGAGGTGCAGAATCGTTTCAGCTGAAACGCCCGAATTGTTGATTACGCGTGGGGAACCCAAAATCCATGGAATCCCCATTAAGTCTGTGGTGACGACCATTAGGAATGAGAGTCCTTATGTAGGAGCGAGCCTCGCTCGAGACATGAGCGTGGAATGTCGGCAGCTTCGCTACCTCCTATAGTGCCGATCTTCAGTTGCCTATTCGCACAAACACCAGAGGCTCCGTCCAGGTCAGCAGATTGGCTTCCGGTGCGTTGATGCTCTGCAGTTGCTCTTCGTTCAGTTTGCCAAGCAAAACGTCCTGATCTTCCCTGATGGTTCCCGGCAAGGTACCGGCTTTAACCGCCTCGCGGAAGCGGTTCTGATCGGGCCACCACAAAACGGCGCGGTGTTGATCAAGCTGCAGCCGAGCCCAATTGTATTCCGATGTCTTAACCTCACCCTTGTCTTCACCAGGAACCGCATCGCTGTCAAAATTGGGCAGGTTGAGATAGGTCACATCGCCCGTCCTGCGCACATAGCCAGTGGCTATTTCCAGCTCTCCGCCCAGCTCACCCCGTTCCACCCAGGCAGCCTGCAATATGCCTTTTTCCGCATCAATGATGGTGGTAGTAATCACCATCTCGCCGTTGCTCCACTGACCCTGCCAGAGCTTCTCCTCCAGCACCAGGATATCCTCACCTAATTGTTGTTCTACATATACCGATTCACAGGCCGTCAGGCCGAAGAAGCTCAGAAGCAGAAAAGATCGAAACAGCACATTCATGGAATTACTCCTGGGAAACTCTGAGTTAATCAGGGCTGCGCTGGTTAGTTTCAGGCAGCGGGCAAAGCGGCAGGCCGCTGGATCTTGCCTGATAATCCGACAGGCAGAGTGGCCACAAATTCAATACCCACCGGTATCTTGTAGTCACTGAGCCGTTGTCGCAGGTAGTGCTGCATTTCCTCGGTGGAAGTTTCCCGTGCCGGAACCACCCAGGCCCAAGGCACCTGGGAACCGCGGGCAGAGGTCCTCGCCACCACCAGGCAGGCCTTTACCGCCGGATGGCCGCACAGCACCGCTTCAACTTCAGCCGGAGCAACAATGTCACCGCTCGCCAACACGATGATATCTTTGCAGCGTCCGGCAAACCAATAAATACCGCTACAGTCCTGCCAGGCAAGATCTCCCGTTTTTAGCCATCCATCCTTCAGGATGGTTTGAGCGGCAGGCTCATCATGCAGGTAACCCAGCAAGTTTCGTGGGCTGCGGATGTGAATTTGTCCCACAGT
>JBGTHE010000684.1:0-23100 GCA_041746335.1 Lysobacterales bacterium
GGATCATTCCGGCCGTTGGAGTCAGCGCATCGGTTCTCGTTGGCGTTCATGCCATGGTTGATTTCAGCCTGCAAATTCCGGCTGTCGCCATTTTGTATGCCTGCATTATGGGACTGGCCTGTGCACAATCTTTCTCATCTCAGCACGATTCTCACAGGTCAGTTTAGTCACATACAAAGCGACTGATTCGGGTTAATATGATCTCGCATTGGCACTCGGGGCGGGCGGTAACCGATTTTGATAGATCTAATTGCAGAAAACCTTTATTTAGCAGTGTTACTGACGTCATTAATGGCTGTCGTAAGCATCTGGTTGCTGGTTCCAGTGGCGTGCCGATTTGGCTGGGTTGATCAACCTGATCAGCGAAAAGTGCATGATCAATCGACACCGGTGGTTGGTGGAGTGGGCATATTCATAGCGCTGTTCCTGGGCCTGGCGATGTCCTCTGAGTCACTCTATTCGCCCGATAGCGCGATTGTGTGGTTAGGCCTGTCAGCTCTTTTGCTATTGATGGTCGGCGCCGCCGATGACATGAGAAGCCTGAGTCCCTTACTGCGCTTGGTGCTGCAGATATGTACTGCACTTTTAATGGTAGGGCCGGCTGGAATTATGCTTTCAGACTTTGGAGCCTTGCTCAGCAGTAATGTATTGGAACTGGGCTTTCTTTCCGCGCCCATCACGGTGTTCGCAGTCGTGGGTGTAATTAACTCCTTCAACATGATTGATGGTATAGATGGCCTAAGTGGCACTATATTCCTGATTGCCGCAGCCGGAATGGTTGGATTTGCTGCGGCTAACGGGGCTGCAACCAGCAGCCACATATTGCTTCTCGCCATTGCAGCAGTAAGCGGTTTTATGCTGCTCAACGCCCGACTTCCGTGGCTCGACAAAGCATGTGTTTTTCTCGGAAATTCCGGATCAATGATGTTGGGTTTCTTTCTCGCCTGGTTCTTCATTTCGTTGGGTAACGGCGTCGATCGGGTTTTCATGCCAATGACTGCAGTATGGCTGTTTGCCGTGCCTTTGCTGGATACCTCGACTCTCATTTACTCCCGTTGGCGACGAGGCCAGTCAGCGTTTGCCGCAGATAACCATCACCTGCATCATGCTTTTTTGCGAGCCGGCTTCAGTGTGGAATCCACCTGGCTGGCAATTTCAATTTTTGCGCTAGCACTGGCGCTGCTGGGGTGTGCTCTTGAGGTCAGTTCATTGCCCGATTATTTGAGCTTCTACGTTTTTATGTTGATTGCCTTTACTTATTATTTCTACATAAAACATAGCTGGTCTTCTCAGAAATTCCTCGGGCGGCATTTTATCCATCATGATTTCACCATCGAAGAGCCACAAGCAATTTAGAACAGGTCTTTGTCAAGAGAGCATGGTCCGCAACGGTTGTTGCGACGATCTGATGGGGGCAGGCAGTTTTCATCCTTCATCCGAATCCACTTATAATCGCCGGCTACCAACCTAATTTCGAGCGCTGAGACATCACGGAATGACATCAACAGCTAGTGGCGGCGGCCCTTTACGCGTGCTGGTTACCGGCGGTGCGGGTTTCCTGGGTTCACACCTGTGCGAGCGCTTGCTGGGTCAGGGTCATGATGTACTTTGTGTCGATAATTTTTATACCAGCACGCGTCGCAACATTATTCATCTTCTCAAGCACCCTAATTTCGAACTCAAGCGTCACGATGTAACGTTTCCGCTTTATGTGGAAGTTGATCGTATCTATAACCTGGCATGTCCAGCATCGCCCATCCACTATCAGCGTGACCCGGTACAAACCACGAAAACCAGCGTGCACGGCGCCATCAATATGCTGGGTCTTGCCAAGCGCACCGGCGCACGAATATTGCAGGCTTCAACCAGTGAGGTTTACGGTGACCCTGATATTCATCCCCAGCCGGAAAGCTATTGGGGCAATGTCAACCCAATCGGCATACGCAGTTGCTACGATGAAGGCAAGCGTTGCGCCGAAACATTGTTTTTTGACTACTGGAGGCAGCATCGCTTGCCCATCAAGGTGGCTCGAATTTTCAATACCTATGGGCCGCGCATGCTGCCGAATGATGGTCGCGTGGTTTCGAATTTTATTGTGCAAGCATTAAAGGGCAGGGATATCACCATCTATGGTGATGGCAGCCAGACCCGGTCATTCTGTTACGTGGATGATCTGGTTGCTGGCCTGTTGGCATTGATGGAAACGGATCCAACAATTACAGGTCCGGTAAACCTGGGTAATCCCGGTGAGTTTTCCATCAAGCAGTTGGCTGAGATGGTCATTGAACTGACCGGTTCGGCATCGAAGATCATTTATCAGCCATTGCCACAGGATGACCCCACACAGCGCCAGCCGGATATTTCGCAGGCCAGAGACAAGCTTGGTTGGGAGCCAACCGTTGCTTTGGAACAGGGGCTGCCGCGCACCATTGAATATTTCAAACAAACGGTATGAAAGTGCTTTCCTTTTCAGTCCGCCAATACGTTCCTCCGTCATCCCGGGCTCGACCCGGGATCCAAGGTTTCACATCATGAGCCAAAAAACCATCCTCGTCACCGGCGGCACCGGCTACATAGGCTCCCACACCTGCGTTGAGCTATTAGAAGCCGGCTATCGGGTGGTTGTCATTGACAACCTCAGCAACAGCAGCTTGATAGCCTTGGACCGTGTTGCAGAAATCACCGGAACAAAACCAGTATTCGTTCACTGCGATATTCTGGACGCCGAGAAACTTCACCAGGTATTCCAGTCACATCAGCCCGACGCAGTGATCCACTTCGCTGGGCTCAAGGCGGTAGGCGAATCAGTAGAAAAACCCCTCTGGTACTACCGCAATAACCTGTCCGGCACAGAAACTTTGCTTTCTGTAATGCAAACCTGCGGTGTGCATAACATTGTTTTCAGTTCCAGCTGCACCGTGTATGGGGCACCACAAACACTGCCCATAACCGAAGATTTCCCCTTGGGAGCCGTTAATCCTTACGGCCAAACCAAGCTGACCATTGAGTACATGCTGCGCGATTTGGCCATAGCTGAGCCAGACTGGAACATCTCCATCCTGCGTTACTTTAACCCGGTGGGAGCACATCCCAGTGGCCTGATTGGTGAGGATCCGCTCGGGATTCCAAATAACCTGATGCCCTACATCAGCAAAGTCGCAATAGGTGAACTTACAGAACTTTCTGTGTTTGGAAACGACTACCCAACCCCCGATGGCAACTGCATACGATATTACATCCACGTCGTTGACTTGGCGAAGGGACATATCAAGGCGGTGCGGAAATTTGAAGAGAATCCCGGCGTTATCACTCATAACCTCGGTACAGGGCAAGGTTATTCCGTGCTTGAAGTCATCAAAGGCTTTGAAGCAGCCACCGGCGGAAAGGTGCCGTATCGGATTGTCGGCCGCAGAGCAGGCGATGCCCCCGCGGTTTATAACGATCCGGACCTGGCACACCGTGAGCTGGGCTGGAAAGCGGAGTTGGGAATGCCAGATATGTGCGCTGATGCGTGGCGCTGGCAACAGAAAAACCCCAAGGGCTACAATAGCTGAAGTCAAATATCAAACAATGCTTGTTTTATTGCCTGTCATTGTTCTACAAGCACCGGCTATCCGGCGTCGTCGCTCGTAAACCTGAATAACTGAGGTCAATGGCCTGACTGGCGTGCACAGGCATTCGGTGCCCCCTAACACATCACCCAAACCAACCGCGGCCGACTTGCAACCGCAACACCCGGGTTTCAGCACCTTTCCCATAGACCCGATCGAGCCCAGGCGTACTCACCTTCCTCTCGTCAAATGGTTTGTTCACTGATTGAACATACGGTATCATCGCCACGTTGCGGAAGCGGGTCGATGATGAAATCAGCAGTTACTCACTGGTTTGCGGTATACACAAAACCAAGGCAGGAGAGGGTGGCGCTTGAGCACCTTGAGCGGCAAGCGTACCAGTGCTTCTTGCCGCTGGCTGAAAACCCCTACCAACGCCGCTCCAGGGGCAGAATGCCCAGAATCGAGCCCTTGTTTCCGCGCTACTTATTCCTTCAAGCCATCCCCAGTGAGCACAATCTTGCACCGGTTCGATCAACCCGTGGCGTGGTTTGCATGGTGCGATCGGGCACCAACCTGGTATTGGTCCCTCCAGCAGTGATACAGGCTTTGCACGCACGCATGAATGTGGAAACAGGCTTGATCAGAATTGATCCAGTAGTGGCTTCTCCGGGCGACCGCGTTCGGGTTTTCGATGGGCCTTTGGCGGGGCTGGAAGGTCTGTTTCAGGCTGCAAGCGGCGAGCAACGCGCCCAGTTACTGATCGAATTTATGGGCCGGCAGACTACCGTTGAGGTAGATCGCCTGCTGTTGCAGAAAACCGGCTGATATTAACATCCCGTCATTCCAGCATCACTTTGCGATGCGTGGAATCCAAAAAGCGCTTGGCCAATAAAAAGCGCATTCCAGCATCGTAAGACGATGAATGGAACCAGCAAATGCGGAGCACCATAGTGCACTGCAGGGCGGTAGCGTGTCTGAAACGATTTTCGAATTCCTGAACAATTTTCAACGAACGTATGACTTCATTAAAAAACATCCGCTTGGGTCGAGGCACCCGATTCGTGCGATATCCAATTGGGCAGTATGGCAAATTAAAAGCCGATTCTTTCCGGGGCCACACGAAGTTCCATTTATCGCGCATACCCGACTAATGGTGAGTCGAGGAATGCACGGCGCTACGGGCAATATTTATTGTGGATTGCACGAATTTGAGGACATGGCGTTTGTGCTGCATTTCTTACAGCCATCTGACTTGTTTGTGGATGTCGGGGCAAACATCGGATCCTACACTATAATTGCCAGCGGCGTTTGTGGTGCGCATTCCATTGCGATTGAACCAATCGATATAACTGCGGAGGCTTTGACCGCCAATATTGAACTCAACCATCTACAAAAACTGGTGTGCCAGGAAAGTTCAGCTATCGGTGATACACCGGGAACGGTTCGTTTCAGCGCAGAACTGGATTGCATGAACCGGGTATTGGGTGAAGAAGAGCAGTTGTCGTCTATCGATGTTGCTCAATCCACACTGGATGCATTGCTAAGTGGCAAGCGTCCCAGCTTAATAAAAATCGATGTGGAAGGATATGAAATGCCAGTTTTGCGAGGCGCAGCAAATACCCTCGGAAACCGTGAGCTCAAGGCTGTCATTATTGAGGTCAATGGTTCTGGGGTACGATACGGCAGCGGCAATGAGGAAGTTTTTGATTGCCTCGGTTCATATGGTTTTAAACACTACACATACAACCCGTTCAATCGCAGTCTCACCTTGAATGATGAGCCTCGGGCCACGCCGCCGGGTAATGCCCTTTTTCTGCGCGACGATGCCGTGGTTGAAGAAAGAGTAAAGATTGCACCAAGACACACCATTCTGGGCGAGAAGATTTGACGATAAAGCCCGGGATAAACGAAGAGTTCTTCGGCCACGAACACATAACGGTGATCGAGCCGCAAAAGGGCTGGCGCACGCTGGACCTGAAAGAGTTGTGGGCTTATCGCGAACTGCTGTACGTGCTGGCGCAGCGCGACATCAAAGTGCGCTACAAGCAAACTGTATTGGGTGTGGCCTGGGCGGTGATCCAACCGCTGGCGACCATGCTGCTGTTCTCGCTGGTGTTCGGGCGACTGGCCAAGATTCCTTCGGATGGCTTGCCGTACCCAATCTTTGTTTATGCCGGTCTGCTGCCCTGGACATTCTTTGCCAATGCGATTTCCACATCTGGTAATTCACTGGTGGGCCAGCAGCACCTGATCAGTAAAGTGTATTTTCCGCGGCTGATCATTCCACTGTCATCCATTGGCACCGGCCTGATCGACTTTGCCATCTCGGCGCTGATCCTGCTGGCGCTGATGTTGTATTACGGCATCGGCTGGAGCATGAATCTGCTGGCTGTGCCATTTCTGGTTGTCGCGGTGATCTTCATTGCATTGGGTGTGGGTACTCTGCTCTCAGCCTTAACTGTCAGCTACCGCGATTTCCGTTTCGTCATTCCGTTCATGGTGCAGTTCTGGATGTGGGCGACGCCGGTGGTGTATCCGGCCAGCTTGTTTCCCGAGCAATGGCGCTGGGTGTTGTACCTGAACCCGGTGACTGGCCTTATCGAAGGATTCCGCTCGGCCTTCCTTGATCGGCCATTCGATTTCACCGGCATCGGCATTTCAATGGCTGTGGCCGCCGCTGTTTTTCTGCTGGGCATTTTCTACTTCGAGAAAATGGAGCGGCGCTTTGCCGATATTATCTAAGAAGATCGGGGTAAAAAATTTTTCCATGCAATTGAAGAAGGTACTCAAACCCAATTCGCACCAATAACATGGATCAGGAAATCCACCTCAAAGTTTTGCGCCATCTTGAGCAGAACCCGGGTGTCACCCAGCGGGAACTGGCCGTGCATCTGGGTGTGAGCTTGGGCAAGGCCAATTACTGTTTAAATGCGCTGATCGAGAAGGGTTTTATCAAGGCACGCAATTTCAAAAATTCTAACCGCAAAGCTGCCTACCTCTACGTGCTCACGCCGCAGGGGCTAGAGGCCAAGGCGCGCATCTCGATCGCCTTTCTCAGGCGCAAGATGAACGAGTACGAGGTGCTCAAGGTTGAGATTGCACAACTGGAGCGGGAAGTGAATGATTCAGTGAAGAACGAAAAGCGGGCCAGCTGATGTGTGGCATTGCAGCCATCTTTGCCTACAACTATCCGGCACTGGACATTGACCGCAGTGAATTGCGCGCTATCCGCGATCACATGGCCGCGCGCGGTCCAGACGGCTTTGGTGAATGGTTTTCGGATGACCAGCGACTTGGCCTCGGTCACCGCCGCCTGGCCATCATCGACCCTGACGAGCGCGCTAATCAACCGATGGTGAGTCAGGACGGCAAGTTGGCCATCGTTTTCAACGGTGAGATCTACAACTTCCGCGAGTTGCGCAGGGGGCTGGAACAACGCGGTCACTACCTTCGCACTGAGTCTGACACCGAGGTACTGCTGTATCTCTACGCAGAAAAGCACGAAGCCATGCTGCCGCAGCTTCGCGGCATGTTTGCTTTTGCCATTTGGGATGTGGAGCGGCAGAAATTGTTCATGGCCCGCGATGCTTACGGCATCAAGCCGCTCTACTACGCGGATGACGGCTGGACCTTACGGGTAGCTTCGCAGGTCAAGGCTTTGTTGGCCGGCGGTAAAATCTCACTGGAGCCAGAACCAGCCGGCATTGTCGGCTTTCACCTGTTCGGTTCGGTGCCCGAACCGTTCACGTTGTACCAACAGATCCAGCAATTGCCAGCCGGGCACTGCCTCTGGGCGGACGAGCAGGGTGTCGGTGAACCTCAACAATGGTTCTCCATTGCCGCCCAATACGTTCCCGCGGGAACGTTTTTGCGGCCGGGAGAAGTGCAGCAAGCTGTGACCGCCGCCCTGCTCGATTCCGTACGTGCCCACCTGGTAGCGGATGTACCGGTAGGCGCCTTCCTCTCCGCCGGAATTGATTCGGGTTCGCTGGTCGGGCTGATGCGCGATGCGGGCGCCAACGATATCCAGACGGTGACTCTGGCCTTCGACGAGTTCGAAGGCAGCGCTAACGATGAAGCCCCACTGGCCGAACAGGTGGCGCGACAATACGGCACGCAGCACACCACCCGGCGGGTAGGGCGGCAGGAGTTCGAGCAGGATCTACCTAGGATTTTTCAAGCCATGGACCAGCCCAGCATCGACGGCATCAACGCCTGGTTCGTCAGCAAAGCAGCAGCTGAGCAGGGCTTAAAGGTGGCGATATCGGGCCTGGGCGGTGACGAACTATTCGGTGGCTATCCCTCATTTCGCGACATCCCCAAATGGGTGCGCTGGCTACACCTGCCCGGTGCAATCCCCTTGCTTGGCAGGGCAGTGCGAGCGGCGGTCGCGCCGTTGACCAAGCCCTTGGGTATCAACCCGAAAGTAGCCGGAATGCTGGAACTAGGCGGGAGTTGGGAAGGTGCATACCTGCTGCGACGTGGCCTGTTCATGCCATGGGAACTGCCGGCATTGCTGGGCACGGAGATGGCACGCGAAGGCCTGCGGCGATTGCAGCCGCTGGCGTGGATTCGCAGTGCCATGCAGCCCAGGCCGACAACCGATTTCGCCCGCGTGGCCTGCCTGGAAGCATCCGTGTACATGCGCAACCAGTTGCTGCGCGACGCCGACTGGGCCGGCATGGCGCATTCGCTGGAAATCCGGGTGCCGTTGGTGGATGCACAGTTACTGGCAGATACCGCGCCACTGGCACTTCAAGATGCGCAGTGGAACAAGCAGCGACTGGCGCGGGCGCCGTCGCGGCCGTTGGCCGGGGAGATTACCAATCGGGCCAAGACGGGCTTTACCACGCCGGTGGCGCAGTGGCAGGCGCAGCGAAGTCCACAGACAACTTCGAGGGCTGGTAGCGACCTGCGGCCCTGGTCACAACACGTGTTCCGTGCTCCGGCCTCATCAGGGCTTGAGCAAGGGGGGATCGAATTTCCGGCACATGGGTGATGCAAAGATCCGCGTGTTGGCGCTGGTGCCGGATGCCTTCGGAGGGTATGGAGGCGTTGCGCTGTACCTGAGTGATCTCCTTGCAGCGACGGCTTCTAATGACGTAGTGAAGGAAGTGGTGATGCTGGCTCGCAACCCGGTACCCGGTGATGCGGCGTTACCAGAAAAGATAACTGTTTGCGCTGTTCGAGGGGGTAAAGCCGGTCTTGTTCTGGGCTTGTTCAAACGCTTGGCATATGACCGGGATTTCGATCTGGTGCTTTGTGGGCACATCAATTTTCTGCCCCTGGCAATCGCGGCGAAACTCTTCACGCGGGCAAAGTTGCTGCTGATGATCTATGGCATCGATGCCTGGACGTCCCCCGACAGCCGATTGGGCCGTTGGTCGATCAAGCAGAAGATGAAAGTCGTCTCGATCAGCGAACACACGCGAGCATTGTTTTGCGGGTGGTCGGCCATTCCAGCCTCAGATGTCGCGATCCTGCCCAATGCGATCCGCGTTGAAAACTACGGCATAGCAGAACCGGATGAAGCGCTGAAGACCCGCTATGGCATCGAGGGCAATCGCGTTTTGCTGACATTGGGCCGCTTGAGCGCGCAGGAACGTTACAAGGGTGTCGATGAAATCATCGATGTGCTGCCCGATCTGCTGCGGCAGTATCCAGATCTCGTTTACGTGGTAGCCGGCGACGGCGACGATCGCGAGCGACTGATGCAACTGGCCGCAGACCGGGTGTTGACGAATTCGGTACGCTTCGTTGGTCGAATCGACGAAAACGAGAAGGCGGCGCATTTCCAGATGGCGGACGCTTTCGCGATGCCAGGCAGGGGAGAAGGCTTTGGCTTCGTGTTCCTCGAAGCGATGGCCTGCGGGCTGCCTGTCGTTGCAAGCAAATTAGATGGCAGCCGCGAGGCAGTCCGAAATGGTGCCATTGGACTTATGGTGAACCCTGATAACCGGGAGGAGTTGGTTGGCACGATTGCACACGCGCTCGACTTGCCGAAGCAGATTCCGGATGGCCTCGAGCATTTCGCTTTTGCACAGTTTGAGAAAAAATTGGCCGCAATATACGGCAGCATGGGGTTGGGACGAAGTTGAGCAAGGTCGCTCTGATCTGCGGAGTATCGGGCCAGGACGGCGCCTACCTGGCGCGTCATCTACTGCAGCAGGGCTACCAGGTGTTTGGCACTTCCCGGGACGCGCAGATGGCCAATTTCGGCAATCTACGTGCGCTGGGTATACGTGATCAGGTCGAAACTCTGTCCATGGCACCCATCGATTTTCGCAGTGTGCTGCAAGCGGTCAGCCGTGTCGCGCCTGATGAGATCTACAACCTCGCCGGACAAAGCTCAGTGGGTCTTTCTTTTGAGCAGCCAGTGGAAACCCTGGAAAGCATTTCAATCGGAAGTCTCAATCTACTGGAATCCATCCGTTTCCTCGGCCGCGATACTCGCTTGTACAACGCCGGCTCTAGCGAGTGTTTCGGCAATGCAGTGGATGCGCCCTGTGACGAAGACACGCCTTTCAGGCCGCGCAGTCCTTACGCTGTTGCCAAGGCAGCTGCGCACTGGCAGGTCGCCAACTACCGCGAGGCCTACGGATTATTCGCCTGCTCGGGCGTGCTGTTTAACCACGAATCACCTCTTCGCCCGGAACGCTTTGTTACCCGTAAGGTGGTGACGGCGGCGGCGCGTATAGCGGCCGGGAGCGGAGAGCGCTTGACCATGGGTGACCTCGACATTGAGCGCGACTGGGGGTGGGCTCCGGAGTTCGTATTGGCCATGTGGAAGATGTTGCAACAGGAGCAACCGGCAGATTACGTGATTGCAACCGGGCAAACTTACAGCCTCAGGCAATTTGCCGAGCAAGCCTTCATCTATTTTGGTCTTGATTGGCAAGAGCATGTTCTGTCCAATAGCGAATTGTTCCGACCAAGCGAACTCCGCCGCGGGCAGGCCAATCCCAGGCGGGCTGAGATGCAACTGGGTTGGAAGGCAAGTTACGCCATGCCGGAAGTCGTGCAGATGATGTGTGCGGCTGAGGCTGGTAAGAAGGCTTCTTGAGCAATTACGCGATACAAGTCGAAAGTTTGGGTAAGGAATACATCATCGGTAGTGCCGAGCAAAGACATGATTCCTTTCGGGAGATGCTGACCAGTTCACTTAAGTCACCGATTCGGAGATTGCGCAAACTGGGCGGTACAGCCAGCGTGGAAGAGCGGTTTTGGGCCCTTAAGGATGTAAGTTTCAACGTTGAGCAGGGAGAGGTGCTGGGCATCATTGGGCGCAACGGGGCAGGGAAGAGCACGTTGCTGAAGGTGTTGAGCCGAATTACGTCGCCTACCACGGGCCGTGTACTAACGCGGGGGCGAGTTGCCAGCCTGTTGGAGGTGGGGACGGGGTTTCACCCAGAGTTGACCGGTCGAGAAAACATCTACCTGAACGGCGCGATTCTCGGAATGACTCAAAAAGAGGTTTCACAAAAATTTGACCAGATAACAGCTTTCGCGGGTCTTGAGAAATTCGTCGACACTCCCGTTAAGCGCTATTCAAGCGGTATGTACGTGAGGTTAGCATTCTCAGTGGCCGCTCATCTTGAGCCGGAAGTTCTCTTAATCGATGAAGTGCTTGCCGTTGGGGACTCAGAATTTCAGAATAAGTGTCTTGGCAAGTTGAACGAAGTCGCGCGCGATGGACGAACGGTAATATTCGTTAGCCACAATCTCAGCATGGTGCAAAGCCTCTGCAATAGCGCCATTGTCATGGATCGGGGCTTGTTGGTTGCTAACGGAGATGTGCAACCTTTGGTTAGTGAATATTTGGCACTGCTTGGCCAGGATGCTGGTATTAATTTCAAGGATAGGCGGGGCAATCTTGGAAACCAATGGATACGGTTAAAAGGTGTCGCTTTGAAACTGGAAGGGCAAGAAAGCAATGTCCTGCAGACTGGTAAAGCGGTTGAGTTTCACATTACTTACGAGCTCAACAAATCGCTTGAGTCGGCAGGTTTTCGCATTGAAGTCAAAAGTGAACTGGGGGAACCAGTTATGGTACTAAGCAACGATTTCTGCGGATCGTTGTTGAAAGTTTGCCTGAATGACGGGGTGGCAATCTGTTCAATCGACCGCCTACCACTCATGCCAGGAAGATACATAGTTACGATTGCGTGCGGCGCCAAGGGTGAATTATCGGATGTCGTGGTCGACGCGCAGAAGTTCGACGTCGTTGAAGGAGATTTCTACGGTGGCGGGCGGTTGCCTGCAAAGGGGAGTGGGAGGGTGCTGGTACCACACCAGTGGTCTCACCGTTTGTCCGTTCGTGAATGACATCAATAGCTTCTGCTCTTTCCGCCCTCGAAAGGGCCGCTCATGCTTGCTGTAGTGCTCACGACAATTCAAACGCCGACACGCTCGGTTGAGCGGTTATGGCAAGCGGCCAGAAAGCGGAATGCTGAATTTTATGTAATTGGTGATAAAAAGGGCCCGTATGAATGGCGTTTGGAGCACTCGTCTTGCCTTGGCTTGATGGAGCAGTTGCAGTTGCCATTTCAACTGATTCACCAGTTGCCAACTTCAAGCTATGCCAGAAAAAACATCGGCTACTTACTCGCCATATCGAGAGGCGCTTCATCGATTTTCGAAACCGACGATGATAATGCCCCAATGGATTGCTGGGGGCCCCGAGCCCAAAAAGTTTGCGCTCTTTCGGTTGAGTCAAATGGGTGGGTTAATGTTTATTCACATTTCACCCATGAGCATGTTTGGCCGCGCGGGTTTCCTCTCTCAGAGATTTCTTGCTCTGATGATGGGTCAATCGCAGCAAGTGGGGCACTGAAAACAATTTCTGCTCCCATTCAACAAGGGTTGGTTTCTGGGTCACCTGATGTCGATGCCATATGGCGCTTGGTGCTGGACAGACCCTTATATTTCAGAGAAAACGACAGTCTTTTCCTCCCCCCTGGCGCATGGTGCCCCTTCAATAGTCAGAGCACCTGGTGGTTTCCTGAAGCTTATCCCCTGATGTACTTGCCTAGCTACGTGAGTTTTAGGATGACGGACATATGGCGCAGTTTCATCGCCCAACGTTGTCTTTGGGAAATGGATCTCGGGCTAGTGTTTCATGGTCCAGAAATGATTCAGGAGCGAAATCCCCACGACTTGGAGCAGGATTTTCAGCAAGAAGTGCCCGGCTACCTCAACAACAAGAAGATCTGTGAAACATTGGAGAGTCTAACGCTTGAAAAGAGCGCTGTTTTGGGAAACCTTCACAAGTGTTATGAAGCAATGGTTGGTTTAGGGGTAGTTCCGTCATGTGAAATGGAGCTGGTTGAGTCCTGGATAAAGGATTTCGAGGAGATGCCGACATCACGAGAGTAGGCCGATTGCAGGAAAGTAGTGCGTTGAGATGGCTTGCGAGTTTCTTTACGGCGCCACTTGAAGATTGGTAAGTGCGAGCTTTCTTAAAGCGAACTCCGTTTATACAAGTCCTGCGCCTACTTCGGCGCAGCATTCAGCGTATATATCTGGTTTTAAACCCCCACACTCCCAAAGGTTTTATTGACTCAATTGATGATTGGATACTAGCTGATCGTAAGCAAAGCTCACTGTTGGAGGTTCAACCCCGTTCGCAGATGGAAGTTGTCTCTCCTTCAGAAAGTAATTTGGTTTACGACATAAGAGTTAATTCTTATGAAAAATATCCGTTGTTCCAATGCATTAGATGGTCTGTGTTTGCTCAAGTTAAATTATACTTTTTCCAAAATTTCCGAATCGTTGGGATCGAGGGTGTTGTTCTATCCAGTGATAACCGGATTATTAAGGATTTTATATATCCGCCAATAAGCAATCGATGGAATGACTTATCGTGCTTTCGGGGCTATGGCCCTGCAAAACCAACGAAGCTTTCGGGATGGTACGCAACCATCAACTATGGAGCGTCTTACAATTATTTCCATTGGATTTTGGAGTGTCTTCCGCGGATGAAATTTCTTGCTGACTATTTGGAGATACTTGATGGAATCATAATGCCAGGAAGAATTCTCCCTTTTCATGTTGAATCGATGCGAGCACTTGGAGTCGAGCCAGACAGGTTTGTTTCATGTTCCGAGAGAATGAATATAGAAATTGAGCGGCTATTTGTTCCCAAATACTTCGCGAGAGACAATCCGCCCCGCTGGCTTCATAAGTGGTACAAAGAGACGTTTTTGAGCACTCAAATTAGTCACCTCAATTTCAAACCACGAATAAAAATATATGTAACTCGATCAGATGCAGGCACCAGGAACTGCGTAAATGACGATGAGGTTTTTTCTATACTTGAACCGCATGGGTTTCAAAAAATTTCATTAACAGGAATGCCATTTCTTGAGCAGGCGAAGCTCTTTTACCTAGCTGAGAAAATTGTTGCCCACCACGGAGCAGGTTTGGCAAATTTGGTTTTTTGTAGAGAGGACACTGAGTTGTTGGAAATATTTTCAATTTATTGGATGGCTCCTAGTTCATTCGCCTTAGCCAAATCCGTTGGTATGAATTACAGGTTTTCGGTTGCCGAGTCAGAGGCCGAACAGTCAAAATTTGTCGATAATCGAGTTGAGGTGCTGGATGCTGAAATGTCAAAAGAATATAGGGTCGACATGACCTTGTTCATGAAAGTTGCTTCAGAGTTTCTTGATTAACCTGCTCACATTAACAAGACCAATAGAACTACCTTCTTTGTACTGCCAGTTTCCATGTCAATTTGACAACTTAATTTTTTAAATAAATCAATAAAGAAATTCATGTTAGTGTGATTGTCCCAAGCTTTAACCAAGGGATGTATCTACGTGAAACGGTTGAGTCTTGCTTAGCCCAGGATTATCGCCCCTTAGAAATACTGGTAATCGATGGCGGCTCAACTGATAACACCGTGGAGGTTTTGCAGTCTTTCGGAGCGTCCGAACTGAGTTGGACGAGCAATCCGGACAATGGCGTCGTCGATGCTGTAAATATAGGTTTTCGTAGGGCGGCAGGCGAGATCTTATCGATCCAAAGTTCCGACGATGTTTTCTTGCCCGGCGCAATGTCCGCTGCCGTGCGCGCCCTGCAAGAGCGACCGGAGTTAGGTCTGGTATATGGTGACGTTGAACTAATAGACGAGCACTCAAATCTAGTCGGCGAGGATCGGCTACCGCAGTTCGATTTTTGCGACTATCTCGGGCGATTGCAGTACATTCCCCAACCCGGCACGTTTTTCACGCGACGGGCTATGGAAAAGACTGGTCTCTGGAGAGAACAGGTGAGCTATGCGGCAGACGCTGACTTTTGGATGCGAATGCTTACCCGATTTCCAGCCGCCAAACTGGATCGGAAAGTTGCCCGATATCGTTATCATCCTGCACAGCGAGATTGCAACAAGGGTCAGATTGCCAAGGACTGGGAACGGGCCGTTCTGGACTTAATCGCGTCAGATGCCTTGGAGGCCCGTCATCAGCGTTTTGCCCGCATGGGAATCGAATTGGCAAAATATCGATATGCATCGGAAGATCAATGGTTGTATCGGACGCGCAAGCTCTATCGTGCAGCTATGATCAATCCTGGCGCTGTGCTAAATCCTAATTTTCCGAAACGGGAATTGTTTCCAGCTCGGACACCGATTTGGCGAATTTTGTCAAGAATCAAGCGTGGTCTTGGGTTTCGGGCACGCAGCAGTTCGTGAGTCGAAGCAAAATGGTCAAGAAATGGTTGGGCGCTCTGGCACTCGATGTCCCTCGATACACACCCACTTTGCTTAATCGTTCCCCAACCTACCTATCCATTCGAAACAGAAATGAAGAGTTGGAGCGCGCGCCCGATGGTACGGGTTACCGTTGCCTGTGGAAATGGACCTCTGACCTACATGCCCCTAAAGTTTTTCCTGTATTGGGCCAACTGCTGTATCGAAGAGCGTTTCGAGACCATCCAATTCAATTTTCCCAAGACCCGGAAAAATTGTGCATAAAGCCAGATGTGAGTTTCATCATTGGTCACCGCGGTCTCGAGCGAATACCTCAGCTACGACTCACCCTCGCGAGCATCGCCGGGCAGCGGAATGTCGCGGTGGAGTGCATTGTTGTCGAGCAAGATGTCCAGCCACAAATGAAAGACCAGCTCCCGGGATGGGTGAGGTATGTCCATGCCCCGCCACCAACTGCAGGTATGCCTTACAACCGGGCACTTGCCTTCAACCAAGGGGTCAAGTTCGCGCGCAGTAGCTTGCTGATATTGCATGACAACGACATGCCGGTGCCCTGCGATTACGCAGCAGCCCATGTTGGGAAAGCTGACGAGGGTTATGAAGTAATCAACTTAAAACGCTTCATTTTTTACTTGGATCGGAAGACATCCGAAAAGACATCTGAGACATATGATATTCATAAACCCGTTGGTATCGAGGCGATTGTTCAGAATTTGCAGGCTGGGGGTAGCATCGCTATTACGCGCAAGGCCTACACTGAGATCGGAGGCATGGATGAGTCATTCGTCGGTTGGGGTGGCGAGGACAATGAATTCTGGGAACGTGCGGAAACACGGCGGGTTTACCCCTATGGTTCGCTGCCGCTGATCCACTTGTGGCATGCGCCACAGCCGGGAAAGCGATCCGGCGAACTGGCAATGGGTAAGCAGCTTTACTGGAAGCTTTCAAAGACCGAACCAGAGATTAGGATTGAGAAGCTAATAAGAAGAAATTCGCAGAATGGCGCAACCGACTAATGGCCCATTCAAGCAACCATTGGAACAACTCACTGACAACTCGCAATTGCCCTAACTGCGAGTCTGCTTCAACTAGAGTGTTGCTAAATGCAAAACCTGTTGACTTCTGCAATTCCAATTGGACTTATCGGCGAAATTGGCCAGAGATTCTGGGTGCGGAGTTTCAAGACCAGTGCTTTCCAATTGTTGAATGCATTGGTTGTGGTTTCATTTTCGCCAAAATTCTGCCGTCTCCGGAGTTTTTGACGCAAGTTTACGATGAAGTGATCGACAAGGACATCGCCGCCAAAGCGTCTCGAGATCCAACAGATATAGCACGCCGGCTGCGCTACATCTCTCAATCGCTTCTCCTGGTATCCCGAAATCCAGCCCCAAAAGCCCTGGATTATGGGTGCGGGTTTGGGATGACTTTGAAGCTACTACTGGCCGCGGGCGTACAAGCAATCGGTTTTGATCCAAGCGAATTACGGATTGAGAGCTTAGAACATACGGAATGCGTTACGAATTCCTTTGACGACTTATCGACAAAAAAACCATATGACTTGGTGATTTGCGATAACGTCCTTGAACATTTACCCAACCCCCGTCCAACATTGCGGAGACTTGCGACCCTCTGCGCACCTGGTGCTATTTTATATGTGAGTGTTCCAGCTTATGAAAAAACCCGGATTGATGCGATAAGGTCTGGAGGTACCAGCATCATGTCAGAAGACATGTGCCTGAACCCCTGGGAGCATCTAAACTACTTCTGCCTTGAAAGCTTGGACCATATGATGGGGGATTATGGATTCAAAGCTATTCCCGCCGCCTCGCTTGCTGGTGAAGTAGACATTGGTTTGAGACCAGAGCAGCAACTTGTCGATCGGCAAAAAAACGCTTTGGCTAGTTTGGTCCGACTCGTTTCCTATGCATTCACAGGACGGGCTGTCCATTCAGTTGAAAGCCGCTTCTATCGTTTTTCGGGCGGGTCCTAGACCTTGTGTGGAATAGTTGGTTGGTCGCTGCGCGAGCACGGCATTCTTGATAAGTCCATGCTTGCCCGCGCCCGGCAACAGTTAATTCACCGAGGCCCGGACGACCAAGGCACGTACTTCGACGCCGAGTGTGGTATTGCTTTGGCCCACAATCGCCTCAGCATCATCGACCTCAGCGAACATGGCCATCAGCCCATGATTGATCCCGAAACGGGTAACGTTCTCGTCTTCAATGGCGAGATTTATAACTACCGTGAGCTGAGGGAGACGCTTAAAGCTGCAGGGCACGCGTTCCAGTCCGAGAGCGACACCGAGGTTTTGTTGCGCGCGTTTGCTCAGTGGGGCATCGACTGTGTGCACAGGGTCAAGGGCATGTTCGCGTTCGCAGTCTGGTCACCTCGTCAGCAGTCGCTGTTCCTCGCCCGCGACCCGATGGGCATCAAACCCCTTTATTACTGGCAAATGGGGCCAGGTCGCGGAATTGCTTTCGCTTCCGAAGTCAAAGCGTTTCTGCCGCTGCCCGGGTTCACTCGAAAGCTGAATCGCCGCTCGCTGCAACAGTTTCTTGAATTTGGTTACAGTTGTGGCGAAGAGACGATTTTCGACGGCGTCCTGAAACTGCTGCCTGGATCGTGGGTGCGCATCGAGGGCGGGCGAGTCGTCGAAGCCCAAACGTACTTCGAGGCGCCCAATCCGATGTCTGCAGCGGAGGCTGACGGTCCAAAGCTCGCCGAGACACTGCACAATACGCTTGACCAAGTGGTCCACCAGCATCTCGTGGCCGACGTGCCGGTGGGCATCCTGCTCTCTGGGGGCCTCGATTCAGGAATCATTGCAGCCCTGGCGGCCCGACACCAGCCGATCCAGACATTTACGATGGGATTTGACAATTCGGAAGTTGACGAGCGGCCCTACGGACGGGCCGTCAGCACCTTCATAGGCTCACAACACCACGAACTTGAAATCCGCCCGGAGGAGATTACCGCAGGATTGGAGGAAAACGTTCGTTACTTCGACGACCTGTTCGCCGACTGGGGCATGATTTCCACGCGGCTGCTGTACCACAAATGTCGGGAAAAGGGCATTAAGGTCGTTATCGTGGGCGAGGGTGCGGACGAATTGTTTGGTGGTTACGGGGTGTTTGGTAACGCTTTGCCAGGTGCGCTGCGCGGTCCCCGACAATGGCGTTTGTTCCAGCTTTACCGCCAGTACGCGGGGCGTCGTTATGGACAGTGTTTTGCTGAGTTTTCTCGGCTGATGAACAGTTATCTTGAGCGCACCGACGGCGACTGGTTCAGTGCCATCCGCCTGTTCGAAACCCGCAACCAGTTGCCCAACAATTACGTGATGAAAGTGGACAAGGCCAGCATGGCGGTGAGCGTCGAGGCACGTGTTCCTTACCTTGATTCGCGCGTTGCCGAACTTGCGTATAGGGTGCCGCGTGATCTGTCAATCGGGCTGGGGGGCGGGAAACTGCTACTCAAACAGGTGGCCCGAAACTATAGGCTCTTGCCAGACGAGATTATCAACCGCCCCAAGTTCGGGGCGCCGCTTGCGGTGTCCTGGATGGACGATTCTCCGTCCTTTCGTAACTATGCGCAGGAAATCATTTTGAGCCCATCTGGTTGGGCGGATGAATTGGGGCTGCGGGGGGCAATGACTGCCTATTTTGCCCGCGGACAGCGCGGATACGCTTTTCCTCGCGCGATCAGTATCTTCCGAAATTTGGCCTGGCGGTTGTTGATCTTAAACCTCTGGTCACGATGGTATCTGGTTCCGGCGCATGCAAGTTAAGAGACTGGTCAGCACGATTATTCCGGTCTACAACCGGCCGGCCCTGGTACGGGAAGCAATCGAGAGCGTGCTGGCTCAGACGTACAGACCGATCGAGATCATAGTGGTGGATGACGGGTCAACCGATGAGACAGCCGAATCTGTACGGCAAATGATGGCAGAGCACGATGAAGTGCATTTGTTGCAGCAGGAAAATGCCGGGCCGGGCCCGGCTAGGCAGAAGGGACTCGACGCAGCACGTGGTGAATTTATCCAGTTTCTCGACAGCGACGATTTGTTGCGTCCCAACAAATTTGAGTGGCAGGTGGAGCAACTGAGAGTGCGGCCCGAATGTAACGCCTGCTACGGCTGGACCACGAGGTACGAACTCGGTGGTCAGAAGAATGAGACCCCGGTTAAGTGGACTGGGCGCAAATTCGATGCAATGTTTCCGTCCTTTTTGGCGGATCGTTGGTGGGACACGTCAACCCCGCTTTATCGCGCTGACTGCATCCACGCGAATGGACCATGGATGGATTTGCGTCAAGAAGAAGACTGGGAGTTCGATTGCCGACTGGCATCGAAAGGTGTCACGCTGGCGATGGTGGACGCAGTGGTTTCCGAGACACGAGTGGCGCTTTCAGAAAGGCTCAGTTTTGGCGGCTCATCGGACCCGTCGCTCCTAAAGGACCGCTGCATTGCCCGTGGTGAAATCTTGCGGCACGCAATGCATTCTCGTGTTCCAAGCCATGATCGATACATGCGCCAGTTTCTCAATAGTAGTTTTCTCGTTGCACGACAGGCCGCACTTGCGGGTCTCGAGCGCGAGAGTGCGGGCCTTTTGAGGCAGCTCAATTCTTTTGACGGCGATTTCACCCGTGGCAGCTTTCTCTTGCTCGGCCAAATCTTCGGTTTGAGATCGATCACCCGAGCAGCGGAAGCGACTCGTTCAGCAATCAGGAGTTTCTCGCGTGGGAGTCACGCGCCATGAGTTTGCCGGAAATCTCCGTTGTGCTCGCGGCCTACAATGGCGCGGAAATCATTACGCCCACCCTGCAGAGTGTCCTTGAGCAGGATGGACCGAGTTTCGAATTGATTGTCATCGATGACGGTTCAGGCGACCACACTGCAACTGCCATCAAGGCTGCGATCACCGGTGCCGGTGTAGTCACTTTGCTCAGGAATGAGTCAAACCAGGGCCTGACAAAGTCACTGATCCAGGGGTGTGCCCATGCTTCTGGCAAATATATCGCCCGCATCGACGCGGGAGATCGCTATTTACCCGGGCGCCTCGCCAGGCAGTATGAACTGATAGAACGGAACCCTTCGGTTGGATTGGTCAGTTGCGGAACCCGTTTTGCGAGTGCGAATGGGGAGTTTCTCTATGGGGTTTCGCAGCAACCGGGGGAACTTGCTCAGGGCCTGGCATGTTGCGAACTGGATAGAGTACGCGGACCGACGCACCATGGCAGCACCATGTTCCGACGCGACTTGTACGAGACCGTGGGTGGCTACCGCGATGTGTTTCGAGTGGCTCAGGATCTCGACCTGTGGATGCGCTTTTACGAAAAATCAGAGGTGCTCGCGATGCCGGAAATTCTTTATGAAGCCCGTATTTATCCAAATTCCATCAGCGTAAGTCGCCGTGCTTTGCAGTTGGCAACTGCCCAAGTGATCCTCGAGGGTGCCCGGCGCCGTCGAGCCGGTCTGGTGGAGCCGGATTATCGCGCGCTTCTCTCTGCTGAAAAGATCGTGCGCGGTGGTTCAGGAAAAAGGAATCAGTCCCGTTATGATTACTTCGTCGGCAGCTGCCTCGCACAGCGGGACCGCGAATCCGCCAGCCGCTATTTCGCCCATGCCTGGCGTCGATCGCCATTGAACCTGAAGTACGGCGCCCGGTATTTGCGCTCTCTGATCGCGTGAAACCCCCAATCGTCGACGTTACATGGAGTGACGAAGTAAGGCGGGTTTACGAACACGACCTGCGGGAAATGTGGGATGCATCAGTGGCACCGCACATTTACGAGCAGTATCACTACCTGTTGGATTTTTATTTTTCGTTGGTTAGTGACGACATGCCTCTGGATGTTTTGGATGTTGGTTGCGCCCAAGCGACTCTGGCGCTGCTACTGGCAGAGAGGGGGCATCGTGTCACGGCTCTGGATATTCGCCCGGAGTTCCTGGAGTACGCATCCTCGCGACACACCCATGGCGATATTCGCTTCATTGCCGGTAATCCTTTTGTGGAGGACCTGGTTACAAAAACTTTTGATCTGGTGTTCGCGAACCAGATCATCGAGCACGTTTGGGACCCGCAGCAGAAGATTGCTCGCCTGGCGGAGTACTTGAGACCCGGTGGGCGACTGGTGATGACGACACCGAACGGGGGATACGTCCGCAATAGCTTGCCAACGTATCAAGAGTTCCTGGGGCAAGGAGCCTTGTTCCGGGAAAATACCGCCGATGCCGACGGCCACGTTTTTGCCTTTTCGTTGGGCGAACTTGTCCCCCTAGTGGAACAATCGGGCTTGACGGTTGAATTGGCGGGGTTTCTGGAAACTCCCTTGGTCAACGGCCACATGAAGTTCAGGCACCTGATGCCAGTAGTACCCCAGCGCATCGGACGATTCGTAAATTCCGTCATCTTGGGCTGGCCCGGACTGGGCCGTAAGCTTGCGCACCAGATGTACGTGGTCGGCAGAAAATGAGCCTGTTAGTCCTGAAGGTATTTACGTAGTTGGCGGCTTCACGTTTCACGGTCTACTGTGGCTATCTCCGGAGTTTACTGCTTCGGCTGCGGGGTGCGAAATTAGCATTCAGAACGCGCATCGACAGCAGTTGTCAGTTCGAACACCCACGGGGACTCAGCACCGGACCACGCACACATATTGAGTCCAACGTCAGCGTAAAGATTGTCTCGCAGCAAGGGTCAGTAGTACTGGGCGAACGTGTGTTCATTGGCCGCAATTGCACCTTGGATATCAGCGGGCACCTGATAATTGGTGACCGTTCGCTGGTGGCGCCTGGTTGCTTTATTACCGATCACAACCACGCCATTGCATTGGGAAGCCGTATAGTTGACCAGGGGATTTCAACCAAAAACGTCGAGATTGGCGAGGACGCCTGGATCGGCGCCAATGCCTGCATCCTGCCCGGCGTAAAAATTGGTGATGGCGCGGTAGTGGGCGCTGGTGCCGTGGTGACACAGGACGTCGCGGCTAACTGCATCGCGGTTGGTGTTCCGGCAAGAGTTTTGAGGAAGCGAGACCGGGGTGTCGGCGCGCTCTCTTAGAAAAAGCTCACTCGCTGTTGTTTGAGTTGTCCATCGTCATTCCAACGTACCAGAGAGAAGAGGTATTACTTGAAACCATCAAAAGTTTGGTGGCGCTCGGCGAAGGCGACGTCGAAATAATCGTCGTCGATCAGACTCCGCAACACCAGCTTGAAGTTGCTGATGGTTTACGTCAAGCCAATGCGGACGGGCTGATTCGCTGGGTCAAGCTTTCGTCTCCCTCAATTACTTGTGCCATGAACACAGGTGCCGCCATGGCGAACGGTGACGTTCTGTTATTCGTGGACGACGACATCATTCCAGACGACGGGCTATTGAATGCGCACTTGTGCGCGCACAAATCCCGACCAGGAAGTCTTATTGCGGGGCGTGTATTGCAGCCATGGCATGAAGACGAACATTCTTCTGAAATGTTTACATCGAGGCAAGCCGGACTTATTCCTGAGTTTATTGGTTGCAACTTTTCGATCTCTAAAGCGGTTCTCACAGAAGTTGGTGGATTTGACGAAAACTTCAAAGGCGCTGCATATCGATATGAGCGCGAATTTGCCGACCGTCTGCTGGCGAGTGGCCATACCATCTGGTACGAACCATCCGCTCTGATCCGTCATTTGCATCATTCCACTGGAGGCACCCGCAGCAAGGGCGACCACTTGACCAGTTGGAACCCGCGTCACCCGGTCGGAGCCTACTACTACTTGTTCGTTTCGCCCCGAGTGCAATGGAAGGTGGCCAAAGCCGCGAAGCGTTTATTGAGCTCTGTGCTAACCCGCCACCACTT
>JBGTHE010000685.1:0-4622 GCA_041746335.1 Lysobacterales bacterium
CTGCTGGTGCACCGCGCCATTCACCACGTGCTGGAGCATCGGGGTGCCAAAGGCTATCGGTATTCTGCGCAGGACATGGTCAAGCTCAGCGAACATTGCTCGCATTGCTCGCGTCGTTCTGAAGAGGCCGAGCGTGATGTGAGTGAGCGACTGAAATGTGTGTTCATGGAGCGGCATATCGGTGATGAGTTCCGCGGCCAGGTGACCGGCGTGACCTCTTTCGGCCTGTTCGTGGAGTTGCTGCAGAACCGCACCTCAGGATTGGTACATATCACTTCCTTGCCCAACGACTATTATCACTTTGACCCGATATCTCACCGTCTGACCGGCGACCGGGCGGGTCGCGTGTTCCAGTTGGCGCAGCGCTTGCGGGTACGCGTGGCTGGGGTCAATATTGATGATCGCAAAGTCGACTTCACCCTGGTGGAGTAGTGATGGCTGAGAAGAAAACGCAATGGCTGATTGGAATTCATCCCGTCGCCTCTGCTCTGGCGTCTGGTAAACCCGGAATCCAGAGATTGATGCTGGCCAAAGAAGTTCAGAATCAACGCGCGCTTGAGCTGGAAGAACAGGCGCGTGGGCAGGGAATAAAGATCGAGCGTGTAGCACGCCGGGAACTGGATCGCGTGGCCGAAGGTGAACGCCATCAGGACGTAATTGCAGATTTTATCGCCAGCAATGTTTGGCTCGAGAAAGACCTGCCGGAATTGCTGAAGGGTATTGAGGGTACTCCGCTGGTTCTGGTGCTGGATGGCGTGCAGGATCCCCATAACCTCGGCGCCTGTCTGCGAACAGCGGAAGCTGCGGGTGTACAACTGGTCATCCTGCCGAAAGACAAATCTGCCAGCCTGACCCCTGTTGCACGGCGCGCCGCTTCTGGAGCGGCTGAAGTGCTGGATATTGTCATGGTCACCAACCTGGCACGGGTACTGCGCCAGCTCAAAGATCAGGGTATCTGGTTAGCCGGAGCCGCTGATGAGGCTACACAGGAAATCTATCAGTCCGACCTCACAGGTCCGCTGGCGCTGGTGATGGGCGGTGAAGGTCAGGGTCTGCGCCGGCTGACGGCAGAGTTATGTGATTACCAAATAAGAATCCCCATGGCGGGTTCAGTCAGCAGCTTGAATGTGTCAGTCGCAACGGGCATCTGCCTCTTTGAAATCCTCAGGCAAAGGGGTTGGCAAAGGAGTGGCGCATGAGCCTGCATCATCATTTTGAAGTCCGCTTGCCGGAATGGATACAGCCCTTCATCGGCCATTGGCTGAATGGAGGTGGCCCACCGCTTGATACGATAGAACACCGCATGATGTTGGCTATTGCCCTGTCGGCGGAAAACGTCAGACAGGGCACGGGTGGTCCATTCGGTGCCATCGTGGTTCATCAGGAAACCGGGCAGCTGGCCGGCATAGGTGTCAACCTGGTCATTTCCAGCAGCTTGTCTGCGGCGCATGCTGAGATCGTAGCCTTGAGCCTGGCTCAGCGCTCCGTGGAAGATTGGGATTTGGCAGCAGCACCCATGCAGCTGGTCAGCTCCTGTGAGCCTTGTGCTATGTGCCTTGGTGCTGTCCCCTGGTCAGGTGTGAGTAGCCTGGTATGCGGCGCGGCATGCATTGACGCCGAGTCTGCAGGCTTTGATGAAGGTGACAAGCCTGTGAACTGGCTGAAAAGCCTTAGCGATCGGGGCCTTGATGTGAAGGTGCATGTATTGCGGGAGGAAGCTGCAAGGGTGTTGCAGGACTATGCTGAAATGGCTGGTGAAATTTACAACCCCAAACGGATTCAAGAATAGTTTTCAAGCGTCAGCTGCGGGTAATTTCCGCGCGCAACTCTGCCAGATACTCACGCATAACGATTGCGCGGCGCAGCGCCTCCGCTTTACCCGCTTTGGTCTGCATCAGGTCCGGCAATTTGAACAGCTTGTTGTAAAAATGATCGATGGTAAAGCTACGATCATCGGGTTCGCGCTCATCGCAAAAGGGGTCTTCTGCGGCGCATAAAGGCCGATTGAGTTTGCCGCCTACCAGCAGGCAGCGGGCAATGCCAATCGCCCCAAGCGAATCCAGCCGGTCGCCATCCTGCACTACCTTTGCTTCCAGACTGCGTGCGGCTATGGCAGCCGAAAAACTGTGGGCTTCAATGGCATGGCGAACAGCTGCAAGCTTTTCTCCCGGGTAATTCAGGGTCTGCAGAAATTGTGCTGCGGCTTCAGCAGCTAGCTGCGACCCTTGGGAACGCAATGGACTATCTTTGGCGATGGCGACGCAATCATGCAACCAGGCAGCGGGCAGGGTGACCCAGGCGTCTGCTGATTCTTCTACTGTCAGGCAGGCCACATTGCGAACCACCCGACGAACATGTCCCAGATCGTGACCTGCATCGGCTGGTATTACTGTAGCGATGAAGTCCGCACAGGATTGTTCCAGTTCAGACAAAAGCATGAATGCGGGTGGGTTCAACGATCTCCACGACGCGGCTTAGAGCCCGGACGTCGCCCTCCGCCTGCCGGAGATCCGGGTTTGCTGGTGCGTCGGTTTTCCGAAACCCGGCCAGCCGCACCCTGTCGGGACGAGCCCTGTGAGCCAGACGTTCTGCCTGCCGACCGTTCCCTGGACTGATCTGGAGTTCTGCTGCCAACACGCTTGCCCGCCGCGGTCCACGGATTGGACGGGTCCGCTGATGTCGCAAGGCGCTTTTGCTGTGCACGGGAACTGCGAGTGCTGTGTTTGTTCGTTGTCTGTTGCCGGTTCACGACCAGCTGTAAATTCAATTCTGCGGTCGCCTCGGTCAAACCTACATCTTCCCGTAGCACCCGGTGATCCCTGGGAGTAACTTCTTGAAACTGGCCCATTTTGAGACCCTTGGGTAACAGGGCTGCACCGTAACGCACGCGCTTGAGCCGGCTGACCATGTGCTCCATGGCTTCCCACAAGCGTCGCACTTCGCGATTGCGTCCTTCCAGCACAGTGACCTGGTACCATTGGTTGGCACCTTGTTGGTCTGAACCCGGACTACCCATGCGTTTTACATCAGTGAAATGGGCTGGACCGTCATCCAGCATCACGCCCTCTTTCAACTGAGCTACCTGCTCGTCGCTGACCAGGCCCCGAACGCGGCAGACATACTCCCGGTCCACCTGCTTTGAGGGATGCATCATGGCGTTGGCCAGCTCACCATCGGTGGTCAGCAGCAGCAGACCCGTAGTGCTGATGTCCAGTCGACCAATGGCAACCCAACGGGCATCCTCGAGGTGGGGCAGGCGGTCGAACACAGTGGGCCGGCCTTCCGGGTCGGAACGGCTCGTGATCTCGCCTTCGGGCTTGTTGTAAATCAGCGTGCGGTGCGGCGTTTGTTCACCCACCACCAGCCATTCCCGTTCACCCCATTGCAGGCGGTCGCCCGGTTTGATGGATTGCCCCAGAGTGGCCACTGCGCCATTGAGCTTCACAGCACCGGCGCGAATTTCCCGCTCCAGTGCGCGACGTGAACCCAGCCCACCCGCAGCCATCACCTTGTGCAACCGGGCAGGTTGGGGCTTGGGAGCTACGGCTGGCGGTACATCTGCTCTGGGTCGCTCCGGCTTGCCCCGGCCCCCGCGTTTGCGGCGATCCGGTTTGCGCGGTTTGTCGTCCCCGGCTGCAGGGTGGCGTCCCGGTTCAGAACGATTTTTCATGACGGTCTTCAGGAAGCGCGTCGCTGGTCAACTCTTCGGATTCTTCCGATTGGTTTGAGTCCAACTCCTCAGAATCTTCTTCGGGTGCATCCATCGACTCGGCCTTTTCATCATTCCCAGGGGAAGAATTTTTTGCAACAAGCTCGTCATCGGCCGAATCTTCTGCCGCTGTTTCGCCACCGGCATCGTTGATGGCTGCTTCGCTGCTGTCAAAATCGAACTCCGGTTCGAGATTGGCCATGTCCCGGATTTCAGCCAGAGTGGGCAGATCGTCGAGGGTAGTGAGATCGAAGTAGTCCAGAAAAGCCCGAGTGGTTCCGAACAAGGCAGGTTTGCCAGGGACATCGCGGTGGCCGACCACTCGTATCCACTCCCTTTCCTGCAGGGTACGGATGATATTTGAGCTTACTGAAACACCACGGACTTCTTCAATTTCGCCACGGGTAATAGGCTGGCGGTATGCAATCAGCGACAATGTTTCCAGCAAAGCCCGCGAATAGCGCTGTGGCTTTTCTTCCCACAGCCGCGAAATCCATGGCATCAGTTCGGCACGGGTTTTCAGGCGGAAGCCGCTGGCCACTTCTTTCAGCTCAATCCCCCGGCCCTGCAGATCAACTGCTAATTCCTCCAGGGCCTTATTGAGATCGCTGCTGGATGGAGCATCGCGGGTGTCGAACAGTGTAGCCATGCGGCTCAGGCTCAGTGGTTCGCCTGCGGCCAGCAATACAGCCTCCAGTATGTGCTTCAGTTCTGGCTGCGAAGGGCTTGCGGTTGGTGACATGGTTAACTACGACTCCTGAAAAACTTGGGGCAAACCTGATTCATTCAGACTTGTCGTTTACTAATCAACAACGGGTTCTGCAGCGCCGGGACGCTTGATGTAAATTTGCCCGAAGGGTTTGTGTTGCAGCAAATCCACCAGGCGTTCACGCAACAACTCCATCAGTGCGAG
>JBGTHE010000686.1:0-2329 GCA_041746335.1 Lysobacterales bacterium
GTGGCGGTGGCTGCGCCGCCGGGACAGGGTATGCGGCGCGTTGATACCATTGCCTTCCTGCGCTGGACCCTGCCCCGCCTGTTAAAAATATTCGATGACTTTCCCGAACGTTTACTGATCGTTGGAGCCAGGGATGAAATGTGGCGCGGGGCTTTGTCCGGCCCTGCTTCGCTCTACCTGCATTCTGAACGACCGCTGATCAGCGAAAACGCCACTTCCACTCTGCTGCACGAACTGGTTCATGTAGCTACCAGTAGTGCGAGCAAACGCGACGACTGGCTGGTTGAAGGCCTGGCGGAATATTACAGCCTCGAGATTCTGCGGCGCAGTGGTGGCGTCAGTCAGAAACGCTTTGACCAAGCCATGAAGGGGCTGGCCGACTGGGCTGAACGCGAGAATGGCCGGTTACGTTCGCCCTCCACCGGCCCCCATACTGCCCGGGCCGTGTTGGTTTTATGGAATCTGGCGGAGGAACTCAAGCAGAACGAAGCGGGCAACCTCGACCATATCGTGCAGGAGCTGGCGGAATCAGGTGATATGACCGGCCAGAATTTGCTGTCCCTGATCGAGGAAACCCTGGGGGGACAGAGCGCCCTTTTGCGCAAGGCACTGGCAAAATAGGATGTCCGGCGGCTCAGCCAGCATCAAACCTTTCGCACTGATGGCCTTTCTTCATCGTTTCCATCCGGGTCAGCTGATCAAGTGGACGGTTTATGTACTGTTGCTGGTGAATTTTTTCTATTACGCCTGGGATGAGTGGGTGATGGCTCAGCACAGTCTCCGCCAGGGCGGCAGCCTGCACGATTGGGTTGTCGCTTTTGCCACAACCATTGATGAACTGGCCTGGTTCGGCCTTTTATTCCTTTGGGAACTGGAAACTTACTGGTTGCCTTATGACTGGCACAAACCCTGGGCCAAACGTGCCATGGTGGTACTGCGCCTGCTCTGCTACTTATTCATCATCAATACAGTTGTCTCGCGAGTTTTTGATCTGAACGCCATAGCCGGTTTGCAGCCGCTGGCCGAAATCAACTCACCCTGCCAGCTACCGGAACAAGAATGGTCTTACACCTATAACCTCGATTACACCCTGATCGATCGCGGCAATTGTGATTCCTTTTCCGATGACAGCCAGTTCTTCGCAGTGGAAAGCACTGCCATTACCGATACTGCCGGATTGAAGCATGAACGCTTCAGCCGATACATCGATCTGCAGGACGCCATCACCTGGCTGCTGGTGATGTTTTCCATCGAGATCGCAATCTGGTTACAGGCTCGCGATATCACAGGCGGGCCATTGATGATTGTCAGCTATGCGGCCAAGATTTTTTATGGGCTCCTGTTCTTCCACGCTGCTACCTGGATATGGAACGGCCATTGGGTTTACGGCTGGGACCAGGTTTGTTGGATATTGGGCTTCTTCGCCATTGAAATGAACGTCAAGGACTGGCGCGAGGAGTTGCAGGAGGAAGATGAGGAAGCTTCAATCGCCAATCATGCTGCAAGCAAGGAGTCCTTATGAGCCGTCCAGCGTTTCCTGGTGTTGCCGAGGTTCGCCAGCTCACTTCCGGAATGAGTATGACGATACCGCCGGAATGGCGGGACCGCAACGGCCATGTGAATGTGCAGTATTACCTCAGTCTTTACGAATTGGGTGGCTATGATGTGCTGGAAGAAATTGGCCTGGCAGAAAACTACTTTGAACAAACCCATTACGGCATGTTCGATTTTGAGCACCATCTCTGCTTCCGCGCCGAGCTCCATGTGGGCGACCGGGTCAGCACCTATAACCGTATTCTGAAGTTGCACCAAAAGCGCTTTCACGGCATTTACTTTATTGTCAACGACACGCGTGACCAGCTGGCCTGTACTATTGAGTACATAACGGCCGGAGTAGATTTGCAGACCCGTCGTACCCGTGAGTTTCCGCCAGAGCTATACCAGGGGTTGCTGCCTATTGTGCGACGCCACCAGGCACTTTCCTGGCCCGCGCCAGTTTGTGGTGCCATGAGCATCTAATGATGCTCTGAATAATTCAATCGAAGCGGCTTTAGTTTGAAGTGAAGCCCTCAAGAAACGATTGCAGGTTATTTCCCAGATCAGCGCTCAGATATCCGCCTTCCTGAACCAGCAAGGTGGGTAATTCCAGTGCGGCAATCCGGCTGGCGATTTTGGCAAAGCCAGCGGTACTGATGGCCAGCCCTTGAAAAGGATCGGATTCGTGCGCATCCAGGCCCAAAGCCACGACCAGGGCACCCGGCGCAAAAGCTTCAATACGACTCAGTGCTTTGCCCAGCTCATCGAGATAGTCCTTGTCGCCCGTTCCGCG
>JBGTHE010000687.1:0-3586 GCA_041746335.1 Lysobacterales bacterium
CAAAATCAACTGGTGATGGGCGACCCACGTAATGCGCCAGATCGGCATCCAACCGGGCAACAAATTCTTCATCCTTACGCCAGCGATTCCAGGCCGTTTTCAGTTCATCCAGTGCATGGATCAGAGTTTCGGATACATAACTGCCACCGTAAGGGCCAAAATGCCCTTCCCTGTGGACTTCGGATGCCACGTCCAATGATGGGACTGATTCTTGTACGGCTTCTTTACTCACTTCTTTGCCTCGCTGATAAAACGTTTGATTGCATTGGCATCCTTGATGCCCGGAGATAATTCAACGCCGCTGGAAACATCTACTGCCCAGGGACGAATCAACTCAACTGCAGTTGCAACATTCTGAGGATTCAGACCCCCGGCCAATATTAAAGGTCGCTGGCCAGCCCGGATCACGCTCCAATCCAGGGTTTTGCCGGTACCACCCAGACCGCCTGGCTGATGGCTGTCCACCAGGATGCCTGCGGCGTCTGAGTAAGGCTCCTCCAATTCGCGAATGCTTGCACCGCTGTCCAGGCTGACAGCTTTGATATAGGGCCGTTTGAACTGGCGACAAAAATCTGCATCTTCACGACCATGGAATTGCAATAAACTCAATGGTACCGCGTCCAATATTGACCGGATTTCTTCACTTGATTGATCCAGGAATAAGCCAACCCTTGTGATGAAGGCAGGCACTGGCCGGCACAACTCAGCAGCCACCAAAGCAGTCAAACAGCGCTTGCTTGCCGGCACAAAAACAAACCCCAGTGCATCAGCGCCATGTTGCACTGCAGCAGTGACATCCATTTTGCGTGTCAATCCACATATTTTTACTTTCACTGTCTGCATTTAATCAATGGACTCTTCAAACTGGAAAATCAATGCCGCCAGACGGTAAGGCATATTTATCGGGATAACGCGCACCGACAAGATACAAACCCCCCGCTGCAGCTGTCGGTGCGGCCTGAGTCCTGTCCCCGGAAGCGAGCAATTCTGCCATCCACCCCACCGCATGTTCTCCGTTGCCAATTTGTAGCAGGCTCCCCGCGATATTCCGCACCATGTGATACAGAAAACCATTCGCACTCACATCGAGTATGACCCGGTTACCTACGCGCTGAACTTTGATGTCCTGTACCTCCCTGACTGCATGATTCGCCTGACAGCCCGCCGCTCGAAAGGCAGAAAAATCATGCTTTCCCAGCAAAACCTGTGCCGCCTCATGCATTCGTTCCGCATCCAGTGGCTTACGGTACCAGCTGACATAGTCTGATTCGAGTGCTGGCCTGATCCAGCGATTCAGAATGAGATACTGGTAGGTTCGCGCATAGGCCGAGAAGCGGGCGTGAAAGTCCTGATCGACCTGGCGAATCCACAGCAGACTAATGCCGGCGGGCAACTGACTGTTGATGCCAAGTAGCCAGGACCGTTCATTACGTTCTGCATTCGAATCAAAATGCGCGACCTGGCAGCGTGCATGGACTCCGGTATCCGTCCGGCCACAGCAAATGATGCCCACCTCGTGATCAGCAACTCGCGCCACAGCATGCTCCAGGCATCCCTGTATCGTTGGCTCCTGTTTTTGTGATTGCCAACCCAGGTAACCACTACCGTCATATTCGAGCCCTAGGGCGTAGCGCATAATTCCTTTTGTCCGAGTCGGTTACATTCGAATGCAGTAAAGTTAAAGGCCGGACAAGTTGCCCTGCCCGGCCCCGAGAAACAGCCCGCAATCCGTCAATTTTTCTGCTACAGCCCATCTGAGGAAGCAATTCTCAATTCGTCCCTGAAACATCAGAGCAGGGCACATCCTTCTACCGCGACAACTCTGAATAAATCAGAGTTGCCTTAACATGGTATTCGCTTCAGCTTTTTGCACTTCATTTCCATTCTCAATCACTTCTCCCAGAATAGCCCGGGCCGCCTCGCGATCCCCCATGGAAATATAGGCCCTGGCCAAATCCAGCCGTACTTCCGGATCAGCACTGTCTTCATCCAGTACATAGGCTTCTTCGTGGTCGAGATGCCGGGCCTGAGTAAAGCGGGATGCAGATTCCTGTGGAAACTCAGGAGCTTTGTCAGTATCAGAAATTACTACTTTGGCATCGCTATTTATGGGCTCCACAGCCGATCCGGGTTTCAGTACTTCAAGTATTTCTTCAGCTTCACCCTTGATTCCGCGGACTGTTTCCCGGGTGGTAACTGGACCAGCCGGCTCAAAATCTTCACCTGAACTGCGGCTACGATACCAGCCAAAACCAGCTGCAAGTAGTACCAACAGGCCGATTACCCAAGTAGTCCAGCGGCTGTACCAGGCCTGCTCCGAAGGGGTTAAAGGTGTAACTGACGGTACGTTTGACTTTGCAGGTTCAGGCTGCTCAACAGGGGGTTCAATTGTTTCAGTCGATGTATCCGCCGTAAGGCGCTGGTCACGCAATCGCGATTCCATGTCTGCCAATTCCTGGTCTTCGACCAACACCGGGGCGGAATCCGGGTCTTCGAGCCGTGATTCCAGCTCTGCAATTCGTTGCTGCAGGTATTCGTTAGTCTGTTGCTCTGTGATAAGCGCTTCTTCCTTGCGCGCCAACTCTTCCTGCAAGGCGACTACCGAAGTAGAAGCAGCACTGTTTTCAACTGAATCCTCGGCGCCATAGGCGCTGTCAGCGCTGGACTCTTCTGAAGGTGGAACGATTTCCAACTGTGCGGCATCGCTGGAATTGGAGTCGGATGGAGTTGCGCTGCTCATGTCTGACGCCACATCGACCAAAGGCGTTTCAACCGCTGTAGCGGTACTTTGCGGAGTTGGCACAGACGCCTGATTGCCCGTGGCGCCGGAAAACAACTGCTCTTGCTCCAGCACCTCATCGCGAGCCATCGCTGCCGGTATGGCATCAATGTCCGAGGCGCTCGGCATGCGCAGGATCGCTCCCCGTTTCAACAGGTTGATATTATTGTTGATGAAGGCTTGCGGATTATTGCGTTGTATAGCCAACATGACCTGGTTAAGGCTGGCCCCGGAACCTGCAGACCAATCCGATGCTATCCGCCACAGTGTGTCGCCACTTTGAACGGGGCCGAATTCATCCTCTCCCGATAACTGCCGACCGGATTCATCATCTGCTTCACTGGCCAATTCGCTAGCTGAAGAAGTTTTTGAATCTGCAACAGCGACATCTTCATTCGGAATGCTGTCCTCAGTTGGCGCGACCGGCACCTCTGAAGGCGCAGTTGGTTCCCGGCGCTCATCAATGACTGGTGGGGGTGCAGCTGCAGGCGTGGTGGGCGGATCCAGGAACAACGTGTACTCGCGCAGTAATCGTCCACTGGCCCAATTCAATTCGACGATCAACCGAACTATGGGTTGATTGATTGGTAATGTACTGGTCACCTGCACAAAAGGCTGGTCGGTTTGAGTGTCAACGGCAAATCGTAAAGGCACCGAAATAGCATCACGACTGGCGCCTATCAATGCATAGTCTTCCGCCGAAGCCAGCCGCGCGGTTATGCCAGAGATATCCTCGCCTGGGCGGACCAGCAGATCAATTCGAGCGCTTAATGGCTGGTTGAGATAAGACTCAACCTTGACATTACC
>JBGTHE010000688.1:0-9011 GCA_041746335.1 Lysobacterales bacterium
CGCCGGTGCGGTGTTATTTTTGATAGCGGCGTTTTCCGCCGGCAGGCCGAAGGCGTCCCAGCCCATGGGTTGCAGTACATTGCGCCCACGCATGCGTTGGTATCGACTGATCACATCGCCAATGGTGTAATTCCGTACGTGCCCCATATGCAAATAGCCGGAAGGATATGGCAACATCGACAGGCAATAGTACTTCTCGCCGGGCGCGGTTTCGTCAGCCCGGAATGCTTCCTGTTCATTCCATTGCTGCTGGACAGAAAGCTCCAGCTCGGTCGGGTTGTATAGCGCTTGCGACATACGTGAATTTACCTTCCTCCGGTACTGATCCCCCGGCAGGTTCTGTGTGCAAAATGAAAGCGGAAGCTTAACTGCTCCCATGACCATAAAAAAGCCCGGGAAAAGGCCAAGGAAAAAACCTCACGCCGAATTGCTGGTCTTTGAGTCGACAGTCTGTCGTTTGTCTCAGCAAATAAGGTAGGCTTAAGGCGTCGAGGCACGCCTGGAATTCACATGACTGATACACCCTCTATCCTCATCGGCAAAGGCGCCGAGCTGAAATACCTGTTGCCCGCCTTTGGCAATCGGCATGGCCTGATTGCGGGCGCCACAGGCACGGGCAAAACGGTTACCTTGCAGATTCTGGCAGAAGGTTTTTCTGCCATCGGAGTGCCAGTCTTCCTGGCGGATGTGAAAGGCGATCTGGCCGGATTGGCGCAGCCAATCAGCCCAAACCCCAAAGTCGATGAACGGGTACAGGCGATAGGCATAGAGAATTTCACACCCGCAGGGTGGCCCGTCGTTTTCTGGGATGTATTTGGCCAAAGCGGGCACCCGGTCAGGACTACGGTTTCAGAAATGGGCCCCTTGCTGCTGGCCAATCTGCTGGAACTCAACGACACTCAGGAAGGTGTACTGAATATTGCTTTTCGGGTAGCCGATGAACAAGGGTTGTTGTTACTGGACCTCAAGGACCTGCGCGCCTTACTGCATTTTGTGGCTGAAAACGCCAAAGATTTTTCAGCCCAGTACGGCAACGTCAGCGCCGCTTCGGTGGCCGCCATTCAACGACGCCTTCTGGTGCTGGATGCACAGGGCGCGGAAGAATTTTTCGGTGAACCCGCCCTGCAGCTGAGCGATCTGCAGCGACGTGACCTGAACGGCCGCGGCGTGATCAACGTGCTGGCCGCCGATCAGTTGATCCACAAGCCCCGGCTGTACTCCACCCTGCTGCTCTGGCTTCTGTCCGAGCTTTGGGAAAATCTGCCTGAACTGGGCGATCCGGAAAAACCCAGCATGGTGTTTTTCTTTGACGAGGCACATCTGCTGTTTGCCAATTCACCGCCCGTGCTGCTGCAGAAGATTGAGCAGGTGGTGCGTTTGATACGCTCCAAGGGAGTGGGCGTTTATTTCGTCACGCAAAATCCGCTGGATGTGCCGGACTCAGTGCTGGGCCAATTGGGCAACCGCATTCAACATGCCTTGCGCGCCTATACACCGCGCGATCAAAAGGCCGTGCGGGCGGCGGCTCAGACCTTCCGCAGTAATCCTGCGATTGACGTCGAATCGGTAATTACCGAGGTGGGCGTGGGCGAAGCCCTGGTTTCCATGCTGGAGGCCAAGGGCGTACCCGGCATCGTTGATCGTTGCCTGATTCGCCCACCCACTTCACGCATAGGTTCCATCACCGATGCCGAACGGGCCCAGATCCGTTCACGCAGCCCGGTTGGCGCCAATTACGACAAGATGCTTGATCGCGAATCCGCTGCCGAAGTTCTAATGAAACGCGCCGAAGAGGGTTCCAGACAGGCTGAGGCCAGAGCTGAACAGGATGCTAAAGCGCAGCGAGCACCAGCCAAACGCAGCAGCAATCGACAGTCTTCTACCGAAGCAGCGGTTAAAAGCTTTTTGCGCAGCATGAGTTCGACTCTGGGGCGGGAAATCATGCGCGGCATTCTGGGTGCCATCAAAAAATAGGAAGCTGAGAAAGCCCAAATTTTTCAGAGCCAATTTATTTTGAAGCCGAATTATTCAGAGATTGGCTGCTCGTTTTGCTGTCTGATGTGATTCATTAATCCTTGCAGGCTGGCCAGTTCGGGGCTGTCCGCATCGTCCATGGAGCCCATGGCTGACTGAATCTGGCCGGCGAGCACCTTTCCTAACTCCACCCCCCACTGGTCAAAAGCATTGATCTGCCAAATCACACTTTCCACGAATACGCTGTGCTCATAGAGCGCCAGCAGCATGCCAAGGTTTTCGGCCGTCAATTCGTCCAGCAGCAGGATGGAAGAGGGGCGCTCGCCAGGCATCAAACGATGGGGCAGCAAGAACTCTATTTGTTCCGCTGTTTTCCCTTCCGCCTGCATCATGGCTCGGGTTTCGGTCTCGTTCCGGCCAAAGGCCAGTGCTGTTGCCTGAGCCAGCAAGTGCGATAACAAATCTTGCTGGGCTTGATGATCCTGATGTGATGGGCGTACCACCCCTATAAAATCCAGAGGTACGACCTGAGTGCCCTGATGAAATGCCTGAAACAATGCATGCTGGGCATCGGTTCCACAATCGCCGAATACCGCTGGTGAGGTTTCCACAGTCAGGCTGGCCCCTTTGAGTGTTACAGATTTGCCATTGGACTCCATCTGCAGTTGTTGCAGCCACCCCGGCATCCCGCGCAAGCGACTATCGTACGGGATCAGTCCACGGGCAGGATAGCGACAGATATTGCGGTGCCAGACCGACAGAAGGCCGTGGATCAACGGTAGATTATGGGCTGCATCGGCCGTGCGGAAATGCTCGTCCATCGCAGCGCCACCGGCGCAGAAACGCGCAAAAGCATCTGCCCCCGCCGTAATAGCCACAGTCAGCCCCACCGGCGACCAGATGGAATAACGGCCACCGGTCCATTCACCCATGGCCAATACCTGTTCTCCAGGCACTCCAAAGGCAAACGCCTTGGCTGGTGCCGATGTGACAGCAATCAGACGCTGCCGGGTTGCGGATTCGCCCAGAGCCCGCTGCATCCAGTCGCGCAGACGGAGGCTGTGGGCCAGTATTTCACTGGTGGTGAAACTCTTGGAAACCAAAACAATGACGGTCTTAGCCGGCTCAAGTTTGAGTAATAACCGTTCCCGATCATAGGCGTCTACCGAGCTGAGAAAATGCACAGCAGGAGCATTGGTCCCAGCAGGCAACGCTTCGCACAGCAGTTTTGGACCGATCAGGGAACCGCCAATGCCGACATGCACAATGTCGGTGACCGGGCACTCCGGGTGGTCTGGCAGGTGTCCCTCATGCAGCGAATCGGCCAACTGCTGTAAGCGGTTGAGAGCCAGCTCACATGCACTCGCTTCAGTTCCTGACAAATATTCGGCGAAATTTCGACTACGCCACAAATGGTGCAGCACGGCCCGATCCTCAGTGTTATTGATGGCGTCGCCCTGGAACAGCCGATCCCGCTGCACACCGACAGATGAGTGCACTGCCAGTGCGAGCAACTGCTCAAAAATTTGCTTATTAATCGCAACCCGCGAGAAATCCAGCAACAAACCCTTGAAAGCTCTTGAGAAATTCCTGAACCGATGCGCCCCTGGGCTCAACAGGCTGCGCAACTTCAGATTCGGTGTGTTGCTTTTTTGCAACAAATCCAGGGAATTCTGACGGTCATCGGGAGTTTTCATTGGGTGGAGAGTCTGCACGGCCTTGGGTGCGACCAGTTTACCTGAAGCGCCAGTTGGTTCTAAGCAGAGACTTTCACCTGTGGTTGAGGCGCCCTATTGCTTGCCTTTACCGGGGTTGCATCCGAGCTGAACACCGCAATTTTGCTGGCTTTTGAAGCTACATACAACCAATGGGGCAGGGTGGTATGTGAAAGCAGATAATTGTCAGGGGCAAAAAAAAACCTCTCCCTTGGAAGGGAGAGGTAGGCTTTTGGAGTGATGTACCCGTCTTTCGCGCCCTGCGATCTCGGTGAACGTTGCAGTTTTACCAAGATTGGTGGTAATAATACCACTGTTGGGCAAGAATGCAACACCCTTTTATAAAATTCGTTGAACGGACTGATTTGATAGTTTTTGCGCCCACTGAGCGGCGGAACCCAACCCGGGAATTTCGAAATCGGGCTGCAATTCCAGCAGCGGAATCAACACGAATGCACGCTCGTGCATATGCGGATGCGGCAAAATCAAATGCGCGCTGGCGAGCTGCTCTTCTTCGTAGCTCAGGAGGTCCAGATCAATCACGCGCGGCCCCCATGCGCCGCTGTCTCGTTTGCGGCCCAGCTCGAATTCCATCTGCAACAGACTGTCGAGCAATTGATGCGGACCTAGTGGGGTGTCGATTTCTGCCACGGCGTTGGTGAAATCGGGCTGATCAGTCCGGCCCCAAGCCTCGGTAACATAGAGCGATGAGACACGCAGCAGCTCAATGCCTTCGAAGGCTCTAAAGGCGGCCAGGGCCAAGTCCAGCATTTTGGGCCCATCACCGATGTTGCTACCGAGACTGACGAAAGCCCTGTGCATAAACGTATCAGCCATTGGCGGGATTGCGGCGCCGGCGACGTGGACTGCGCCGCCTCTTGCGTGGTCCATCGGGAGCGGTTTCAGTTTCAATGTCCAATTCGTCCCTGACTGTTGTGGTTGGAAATTCCTCCTGGACTTTGGTCCAAAAATCTCCTAATTCGGTCAGCGTGGGATCTTCTTCAGCCCGCAGCAGCAGGAAATCGTAGCCAGCTCGGAAACGAGGTTCGCTGAGAAGTTTTTTCCAGTGCTTGCTACGCGTACGTGCCAGGCGCGGCTGCATGGTCCAGATCAGTCGGGTTACTGCGCTGAAACGCCTGGGTATGGCGGTGCGGCGGGACTGCACCAGGAACACCTCGTCAGCAGCAACACCAATAGCATCATGCTCGGCCATTCCATCGGCAACCAGGTGTGCAGTTCTGTCCCTGGCCGACTCCCACAACAGCGCTGCAAAAAGAAAAGCTGGAGTCACAGGGCGATCTTCACTTATGCGCTTGTCAGTATTTTCCAGAGCCCGCAGCAACAGTGGACCGGCGGAAACCCGGCCATCTTTTCCTTGCGGTTTTAAAGCCGGAAACACAACGGTAGCGAGACCAAAATCCTGCAGGGCATCAAAGCTGGCGCGTCCATGGCCGGTGAGGAATAATTTGCACACCTCTTCGAACAGACGGGCCGGCGGCACATCCTGTAACAATCGGGCCATTTTCTGAATCGGCGAAGCTGTAGCCGGATCCAGCTTCACGCCAAGCTTGGCGACGAATCGTGCAGCACGCAGTAAACGCACAGGGTCTTCTTTGTAGCGCTGTTCGGGGTCACCTACCAATCGAAGGCGTTTTTCAGCCAGATCCCGATAACCATCCAGATAATCCCTGATTTCACCACTGACCGGATCCAGGAACATGGCATTGATCGTGAAGTCACGCCGCACGGCGTCTTCTTCCACACCACCCCAGACATTGTCACGCAATATACGCCCGTGGACATTTTCGCCCTCGCCCTCAGAGTCATGCTGACCCCTGAAAGTAGCCACCTCTGTAAGCACTCCTCGTAAACGAACATGCGCCAGACGAAAACGGCGTCCAATCAGCCGACAGCGTGGAAAGACTTCCTGAACCTGTTCGGGCGTAGCACTGGTTGCCACGTCAAAATCTTTGGGCACACTGCCCAGGAGCAGGTCGCGCACACTGCCGCCAACGATATAGGCCTCAAAGCCAGACTGCTGCAGCTGTCGGACCACTTCGCTTGCATGCGGACAAAGTTCGTCACTGGCGATGCCATGTTCGGAGGCGGGAATGATTCTTAATGTGCTGATAAAAAAATCCTGGCCAGTTGGGCTGGTATTAATATTGCCTCGATAAGGCACTTGAAGGGCGGATCATAACGGATTCGGGTTGAATAGGAAGCAGGGGCTAGTTTACCATGTGCCCCCGGTTTGTCCGGATTTGCGCTTTGCTCCCTTCGTCTAGCGGTCCAGGACGCGGCCCTCTCAAGGCTGAAACACGAGTTCGATTCTCGTAGGGAGCGCCATTGCTGACGCAGATTAAAAATCCGCAAATCAGAAAACTTCAAATTAGATAACCAGGGCGATCAGGTAAAAACCATGACTTTTGTTGTCACCGAAAGCTGCATCAAGTGCAAATACACCGATTGTGTAGAAGTGTGCCCCGTGGACTGTTTTCACGAAGGTCCCAATTTCCTCGTAATAGACCCGGAAGAATGCATCGATTGCACGCTGTGTGAGCCGGAGTGCCCGGTTGAAGCCATTTACCCTGAAGACGATCTGCCAGCGGGGCAGGAAGTGTTCATCAAGCTCAACGCCGAACTTTCTCTGCAATGGCCGGTTATCAGCATACGCAAAGACGGACCACCTGATGCGGCTGAGTGGGAGGACGTGAAAGACAAGATTGGATTGCTGCAGCGCTAGTGACCTGTAATAGCCACTAGTGCTTGCAATCAAAGGTCTTCAACGAGTTCAGGATCGGTAAACGCTTCCGGCGGTGCCCGTTAGCCCAGCCGTTCGTCCAGCTTCACCAGTAAATATTCTGCAGCATTCTGGTCTGCATCCGAGCCATCCGGATTTCTGAGATAGATCCGGGTGTTCTCACCATCTGCCTCCGTGGTTATCAGATACTCTCCGCTGTAATCCGGGCCATCGCTGCGCCAGAAAGCCATTCTGCTGAAGAAACCTTCATCGGTGTTGGTCTTCTGGTGGACATACTGCACAAAAAATCCATTACCGGTACCCTGTTCGCGAAAGTTCAGGCCGCTGCGTTTGGCTGCGACACCCAGGCGACGGTTGACACTGTCCTGACTGTCCGCGACATGTAGATAAATTCCGCCGGTACCCCAACGTATGGAGGCGTTTTCGTCCGTCGTGTTCGACTGGCTGGTCACTCTCGGTGGAAGGGATTGCAATTCCTTGGCTGGCAGCGGAGCAGGGGGAGACTGGATCATCAGAGCGTTTGTCGTGACGGGTCGGTCCAACCCCTCGGGTATTTCGAGATCAGGCACTTCCCGGGCTTCGTAATAAGGAGGTTGTTTGACTTTTTCCTTCCCGAACATGCCACAGGAAACCAACGACAAAGCCATTACCGTCACCAACAGAATGGTGATCCAGCGGGCAAAGGGCCTGGCTATTACAAAAAATTTCATTTCAACTCTCATCGACTTCCAGAAAGCAACAACTTGGGAAGACAGTACCTTTGTTACCGCTGATCGCCCAGCAGCCCCAGTTTTTTCAGGCTGCGGCGAATAGTAGAACGGTGGTGCTGACTGAGTTCCATCAATGGCAATCTCAGGTCGGGTTTACACAGGGACATTTCGTGCAAAGCCCATTTTACAGGAATGGGGTTGGATTCGAGCATTATCACTTCGAAAAGTTCTGATAACTCATGATTGATCTGCCGGGCCCGCGTAAACTCGCCTTTGGCTGCAGCCGCACAAAGCTCATGCAACTGTGCTGGCACCACGTTCGCGGCAATGGAAATGACACCTTTGGCACCCAGTTCCATCATCTGCAAACAGCTGGGATCATCACCGCTGATCAGGCAGAAGCCATCATCGCAAAAACTCAATATCTGCTGATTACGCTCAAAGGTGCCCACAGCTTCCTTCAGCGCGACGATGCGGGGATGGGCCGCCAATTCGCGCACGGTGTCCGGCAGCAGGTCCACTCCGGTCCGGCTGGGTACGTTATACAGAACGATGGGTAGATCACAGCTGTCTGCAACTGCGCGGAAGTGGGTCGCAAGGCCTCTCTGCGGCGGCCGGTTATAGGCGGGTGTGACAACCAGCGCGGCACTGGCGCCCAGAGACTCTGCCAGTTGCGTTGCAGCAATGGTGCGTTCGGTTGAAGAGCTGCCGGTGCCGGCCAATACCGGCACTTGCCCCCCAACCTGCCCAACTACTGCATCAAGCAGAGCTGCTACTTCACCTGCGTTAAGCGTTACTGATTCACCTGTCGAGCCAGCCACAACAATGCCGTCTGTACCCGCATCCAGGTGCATCGACACCAGACGCTGCAGGGCACGGAAGTCGATTTCACCCGAACTTTCGAAGGGTGTAACCAGAGCAACAATACTGCCTTTGAACATGAAATTTCTACCGCAGGTGAATCGGCTGCATGGTACTTGCGGCACCTTCGACTGACAAGTATGCTGCCAGACATACCGCCCCACCCATTCCATGTTGGAAAATGGAGATCAATGACTAGCGCAGGCAGGAAGGTCGCAAACTTCACACTCCCCGCCACCGGTGACAAAATGCTGTCGCTGAAGGATTTTCAAGGCAAGAATCTCGTTCTGTACTTTTTCCCCAAAGACAACACTCCCGGCTGCACCCTTGAAGGGCAGAATTTCCGGGATGCCTATACAGAATTCCAGAAGTGCAATACCGAAATTTTGGGCGTGTCGCGCGACACGGTCCGCATGCATGAAGGTTTCTGCAGCAAGCAGTCATTCCCCTTCGATCTCTTGTCGGACGCAGACGAAACGCTTTGTCGGCAGTTTGACGTCATTCGCGAGAAAAACATGTATGGCAAGAAAGTCATCGGAATTGAGCGCAGCACATTTCTGCTGGATGGCAACGCTGTGCTTCGCCATGAATGGCGCAAGGTTCGCGTCAAAGGTCACGTTGAAGAAGTTCTTGCCGCCGCCAGGAAGTTGTAATCCTGCCTTTAATCCAAGCGCGTATTTATTGAGTGGAGCCATTGCACATGGGTAGTGAAAAGTGCCTGTATATTCTTGACACCAATGTGCTGATGCACGACCCCACAGCACTCTTCCGCTTTGAAGAACACGATCTGTTTATTCCCATGATGGTGCTCGAAGAGCTGGATGCGGCCAAGAAGGGTTTGACAGAAGTAGCGCGCAACGTACGTCAGGTCAGCCGCTTCATTGGTGAGATGATGCAGCAGCAGGATCTGACCAACCTTCATGAAGGCCTCGATTTGATTGTGCCCGACGGTCTGGAGCTGTCGCGCAGTAACGGCAAGTTGTTCTTCCA
>JBGTHE010000689.1:0-9706 GCA_041746335.1 Lysobacterales bacterium
CCGGCGCTGGTCGATTTGCTGGTTAAAGGTCAGCTTGGTGGCGCGGGACTGGACGTGTTCGCCGATGAACCCCGGGTTCCTGAAGCGTTGCTCGATCTGGACAATGTCGTGCTGCAGCCCCATGTGGGCAGCGCCACTCGGGAAACACGACAGGCCATGGGCCGGCTGGTACTCGATAATGTACTCGCCTACCTCAACGGCAAGCCGCTGCTGACCCCGGTAAACCGTTCCTGATCGAGGTTGGTCATGCTGCTCAGAACGGATAGTGACGCTCGCCCGCCTGCACCGTAATCCATTTGAGTTCAGTCATCTCTTCCATCGAAAAGTGGCCGCCTTCGCGGCCCATGCCACTGTCCTTGGTGCCGCCGAAAGGAACATGCGGCTCGTCGTAAGCCGTGCTGTGATTGATATGCACCATGCCGGCCTGCAGACGCTGTGCCAGGCTCATTGCCTTCTGCAGATCGTTCGTGATGACCGCGGCAGACAGCCCGTACGCGGTATCGTTGGCAACCTTCAACGCTTCTTCGCTGTCCTTTACCTTGATCACCGAGACGACAGGGCCAAAGCTTTCTTCGGCATAAACCGACATGCCTGATCGGACCTCCGCGATCACGGTCGGCTGGTAGAAATTGCCCTGGTGGGTACCGCCGGTGCGTACTCGGGCACCCTTGTCTTTGGCATCGGCCACCTGGCCGTTGATGAACTCGCACTGCTTCGGGCTGATCAAGGGGCCAATGACCGTGTCCTTCTCATTCGGGTCGCCCACCTTGAGGGTGGCGACTTTGGCAACCAGCTTTTCGACGAAGGCGTTGTAGATCGGTTCTTCAACGATGACGCGCGAACCCGCCATGCAGATTTGGCCCTGGTGCAGAAAAACGCTGAATGCTGAGGTGTTCACCGCGTAATCAATATCCGCGTCGCGCAAGACCACCAACGGGCTTTTGCCGCCCAGTTCCAGCGTGCATTTCTTCAGGTTCTCGGCCGCTTTCGCCGCCAGCTTGCGCCCCACCGCAGTCGAGCCGGTAAACGTCACCAGCCGCACACGCGGATCAGACGTAAAGACCTTGCCCGCATCAGAACCACGGGCCGGCACAACGTTGACGACACCGGGCGGCAGGCCCACGCTGTCGAAGAGCTCCGCAATCTTGAGACCGATTACCGGCGTGGTGCCCGCGGGCTTGAGTACGACGGTGTTGCCGGCAGCGACCGCCATGCAGACCTTTTTCATCGCCAGCAGGAACGGGAAGTTGAACGGGGATATCGCGGCGACAACACCCAGTGGCCGACGGATGCTCATTGAGAACATTCCGGGGCTGTCCGAGGGCATGGTCTCACCGCGGATGCGGCGGCATTCGCCGGCGGCGCTGCGCAGCATGTTGACGCAGAAACCAGCTTCAAACATCGCCTTGCCAAATGGCGAACCGCCTTCGTTGATCAGAACCTCCGCGAACTCGGGCAGCCTGCTGCGTAGCGCGTCGGCGGCAGCCAGCAGATAGCCTTCCCGCTCCTTCGCCAACGCCGAGCCCCAGTCCTGGAAGGCGGCGTGTGCGGCGGTGACTGCGGCCTCCAGGTCCTGTTCGGAGCCCTCATGAACCCGGGCGTACACATCACCGGTTGCAGGATTGATGTCGTCGATCAGGTGGCCCGCGCCGGACGGCGTCCATTGGCCGTTGATGAACAGTTGATATTCTTTCATGGGCTACCTCTGAGGTGGCAAAATTGGTCGTGCCGACATTATTAGGCAGGTGCGAAGACTCTGCTCATGCAATGTTGAGCGCTTTCCATTCCTTGTGCGAAAGACGTGTTCGCATCACCAAACGGAGTCGGGCACTCAGTCGTCAGCAGTTGACAGGCCTTCCCAGCGTTTGACTTTGCCACAGTCCAGGCCGAGCAGGTCCATGATCCGCCCCACTGTGTGGTTGACCATGTCGTCCAGACTCTGCGGCCGGTTGTAAAATGCCGGCATCGGCGGGGCAATGATGGCGCCGAGTTTTGATGCTTCGTAGAGTAGCTTGCAATGCCCGGTGTGCAACGGCGATTCGCGGGGCACCAGGATCAGCTTGCGACCCTCTTTCAGCACCACATCAGCGGCGCGCTGCAGGAGGTTATCGGAATAGGAATGCACGATCCCCGACAAGGTTTTCATCGAGCACGGGGCAACGATCATGCCGTCGGTCGGGAACGAACCGCTGGAGATGCAGGCTGCCAGATTGGAATTGTGCTCGTTGTGATCGGCCAGTGCCTTGACTTCGTTCAGGGAAAGACCTGTTTCATGAGTGATGGTCAGCCTGGCAGCACTGCTGATGATCAGGTGGGTCTCCGTATTCCCGATGGCGCGCATGAACTCGAGCAGGCGAATGCCATAGATGGCGCCACTGGCACCCGAAATGCCGACGACAAATCGTCGCGGTCTGTTCATTTCACTTGACGCCATGGGGCGCGCACTCCTTCACCGGGAAACCCGGGGGCAGCCATAACTTTTCATGTTTTCAGCGCACAAACTTCTTTCAAAGTCGTCAGCACCACGTTGAACGCAGAGGGGTGTACCGAGCGCTGCCTGTAACAGGCCATGATGTTGATCGGCGAGGAAATCCGTTCAGTCAGGATGGGTACCACATGTCCCTGCTCGATCCCGCGTACCAGCAGCTGCCTGGGCAGGAATGTCAGGAACTGATTATTGAGCAGCAACTCGCAGATGAACAGGGCGGAATTCGCCACGATATCGGCCAGCGGCGGGTTGAGTCCACGGGACACGAATGTTTTCTCGAACTGGTCGAGCCAGAATTGCGTATACGGGGCCATCACCCAGGGATAGTCTGACAGGGCCTCCAGTGAAACCTTCTTGCCGGCGAGCGGATGGTGCGCGCTGCAGAACACCTGTGCTTCGTCGCGCAGCACCGTTTCGGCGACCAGATCGGCATGCATTCCCTGCATCCATCCGCCCACCGCCAGGTCCAGTTCGCCGAGCCGCAGAGCTGGAATGTGTTCCTCCATCAGGCCCTCGATTACGCGGATATGAATGCCTGGCCTTTCCTGATGCATCCGCAATGCGACACGCGGCATGATGTGTGCCGCGATGCTGGGCGTGACACCAACCGACAATTCACCTTTGGTCGCACCGGTCAATGTCTGGATTTCGCGCACAGCATTGCGAATTTCTGCTTCGATCACCTTGGCATGAAGGGACAGCGTTTCGCCAAAAATCGTCGGGATGACACCAACGGGCGTACGCTCGAACAGACGCGTGCCAAGTTGCTCCTCGAGCTGGTGAATACTTTTGCTGAGCGCAGGCTGGCTGAGATGCAAGGCCTCGGCAGCGGCACCGATGCTGCCCAGTTCATATACCGCAAGAAATCGTTTGAGGCCGCGAGAATCCATATTGCTCCGACGTAGAAAAAGTAATACAGTTGGGGGCACACCATATCATTTTTCTATGCCTTTAGAAATAGCATGGCCTTTGGCAAGTTCGGCAAATATTATCCAGACGGTATTCGGATCAAACCCGAGGATTTTGATCTTCCGGTAGCCCTTTGGCAGGAGTTTGAAGCTTTTCGGGAACAAGCAGCCTTCGGTCGAAAGCTGGTCTACCACTCGACGGTGGAACGCCTCCCCATTCGGGCGGACCGCACCCATCTGAAGTACGTATTCATCAACCTGTTGCAGAACGCGGTCAAGTACTCTCCTCCCGACGGAGAGGTGCGGGTTGAGCTTTACCTGCGTGACGGACGGCCAGCGCTGGAAGTCTGGGATGATGGGATTGGGATTCCTCCAGCCGAACTACAAGAACTGTTCTCCCCGTTCTTTCGGGCCAGCAACGTGGGAGCCGTCCCGGGCACCGGAATGGGACTGGCGATCGTCAAGAAATCCGCCCGAATGCTCGGTGCCAATATCGAAGTAGAGAGCCAGCCCGGCGAAGGCAGCTGTTTCCGCATACTTTTTCCGCGCTGAGGCCCGGAAGCCCACCAGCAATACCGACCCACCCCCGATAACCTCCGGTTATGGACCCTGTGAATTTATTCAAGTGTAGCCGGCCAAACGCTGCGGTAGTCTTGAGTCGCGCGATTCAATACCCGGTATTGAACGGGGAGCGCTCGATTTTGCCCAGGCTTTCTTAGCTGCTTTCTTTAACGCTATCCGTGGGGGCGAGCAATGAATGAGATCCGTGCCGTACATCGTTTTCTGGGTCCTGCACTCATAGGACTAGTCAGTGCGTTGGCCTCTTTCAGCGTCGCGGCGCAGATCGAGGAAGTCGTTGTCACCGCGCAGAAAATCGAACAGCTGATCCAGGACGTTCCGGTGTCGGTTACGGCATTTACTGCCGAGGACCTCTCCGGCCGGTCTGCGTTCGACATAGCGGATCTCGAGCAGTTTACGCCGGGACTCTACAGTACGGGTGGTGGCACTGGCGGCTCCGGCCAACAAGGTAACTACTTCATTCGCGGCGTCGGGCAGGGCGAATTCACCGCTGCGCAGGATCCCGGCGTGGCAACCTACATCGATGGCGTTTACATTGGCCGCACCGGCGGTGCAAACTTTCGCCTGCTGGATATCGCCCGCATCGAAGTGCTGCGCGGGCCGCAAGGCACGCTGTTTGGGCGCAACGCGGTAGGTGGCGCAATCAATGTGATCACCGCCGATCCTACCGGCGAGTTCGGTGGCCAGGCTCTGTTCCGCCTGGGAACGCGGGATCGCATCGACGGCGAGGCGGTGGTCGACCTGCCGCTGATCGAGAACAGTCTCAACGCTAAGGTTTCGGTGCTGTGGCACACCCAGGATGGATATACCAAGAGTGTGATCGATGATCGCACGTTCGGGGACGTGGACATGAAAGCAGCCCGGGTGAAGTTGCACTGGCTGATTGCGGACGACTTCGATGCGATGTTCAACTTCGACGTGTCCGATTCCTCTGGCACCTCGAACGGCACGATTCTGTTCAATGCCAACGAGAGGGGTGGCCGGTACTTCGGCGGATTGCTCAACATCGCTTTCCCAAATGAATTTGCGATGGGGCGGATCGGCGCGCCCCCAGGATCTGGTATCAGTTCGGAAATTTCCTCCGACCCGCGACTGAGCTATCAGTCGATAGATCCGGTTGATGAGGTCGATATCTGGGGTGCCTCCGCGACCCTCAAGTGGGATTTCGACGACTTTCTGATCAAGTCCATCACCGCCTACCGTGAACTGGATCAGACCGTTGCCAACGACTATGACGGCAGTCGCTTTACCTATTACGACCAGTTACTGACGACCGTCCAGGACCAGTTCAGCCAGGAAATCCAAATCAGCGGACAGGCACTGGCTGACCGCATGCAGTGGCAAGGCGGACTGTTCTACTACACAGAAACCGCCGATCAGAACAATGCCATCAACCAGGGCGCTTTTCCGGTACGGTTTTCGCCATCAGTCGTCACTTCCAACCAGGCATTTACCCAGGAGACCGAAAGTTACGCGGCCTATGCCCAGCTGACCCACAACCTCACCGATCGCTGGGCCGTGACCGGCGGGCTTCGTTACAGTGACGAGGCAAAAGACTTTGACTATGCAGCCGTGCGCGACAACACTGCGGGGACATCGGTTTTCGTTAGAGGCGGCGTGCTTCCGCCTGGAGTCGCGGCGCCGGCAGCCTCCCTGTTTGGCGATGTGTTGCCGGTGACCGCGGGCGCGGGCGGCTTTCCATTCGCACCGGGCAGCAGTTGCCAGACGGTGCTGATTTCGTTGATTCCCAACCTGCCATTCGGGCCATTCCAGTGTGTGCCGGCCGGCTTCGTCAACATCCCGATTCCTGACGTATCCGACAGCTGGTCTGCCTGGACGGGGCGTGCTGCGCTGGAATATCGGGCAACGGATGACCTCCTGGTCTACAGTTCCTGGTCGCGCGGATTCAAGTCGGGCGGATCCAACCCCCGCCCGCTGACCGCAGCGGACGCGGTTCCGTTCGACCCGGAAGAAGTGGACCAGTATGAAATTGGCCTGAAATCCGAGTGGCTGGACAACCGGGTACGCGCCAACCTCGCGTGGTATTACTCCGACTACCAGAACATCCAGGCACTTGTGGTACCGATCGTGCCGCCCGGCGCGCCACCGCGCTTCTTCGTCACCACAAACGTCGGTGATGCCGACATCTATGGCGTGGAAGCTGAGTTCCTGGCAGCGCCAACGGATGCGGTGCTGCTCAATCTGGCCGTCACCTGGATGGAGACGGAAATTTCCAGCCTCACTCCGGAGGCCACCACGGGCACCTCGCTCCGGGTGGGCAATGAATTAAGCGGCCGTCCTGACTGGTTGATTTCTGCGGGCGCGCAGTACACCTGGTCATTGGGTGGCTCCGGTGAGTTCTTGCTGCGGGCGGACTATTACCACCAAGGCGAAAGCTGGTTCAACAACGAAAATACCGTGAAGAGCGATTCCTTCGATCTGGTCAATGTGCGGGCGACCTACCGCATGCCGGATGGTCGCTGGTCGATTTCTGGCTACGGGCGGAACATCTTCGACGAGGAGTACCTGACAGGCCGGCAGGACGTGGTCAACCAGTTGGGCACCGATTTCGGCTGGTACGGCCGTCCCGACGAATGGGGTGTTGAAGCCTCTTATGCCTTTTGAATTTTGCGATAGTTTAACCAGGAGATGTGGATATGAAACGCAGGGAATTCACCGGGATGATTGCCACTGGCGTTGCCGCTGCCGCTGTTCCTGCAGCGGGACTGGCCGCATCGGGTAGCGACGTAAAGTCCGCAGCCAGCGCCACCACAGAGAAAGTCGCCGGCTCCCATCGCAAAGAGTGGGCCCGTGAACACTTCAAGGGATTCGAGAACATTTTTTTGCCCAGCTACATGCCCAACAGCACCAATTGGGACGAGGAAGGCATTCGGCTGGACGTGCGCCAGGCCATCGATCACGGGTTCTTCTCGACCTTCGTGAGCGGAGGCGGTGACGACATGGCCCAACGCAAACAACTGCTCGATATCGTGACGGACGAGGCCGGCGACAAGATCCTGGTCAGCACGGGCGCCTGGGCGCCCACCGTCGAGGAGTCCATCGCGTGGCTGCAGTACGCTGAATCCAAGGGCGTCGGCCACGCCCTGGTCGGGTTGCCCCGCACCGGTTTCAAGACTGAAGATGATATCTACAACTACGTTGCAACCATTGCTGAAGGCACGAATATAGGCATAGTTGTTTATGCTGTCGACGGCGAGGCCTACCGGCAGTTTCACCCGGCCAACGTTCCGTTTGCCGTATTCGATCGCCTGGCTGATATTCCGAATGTTGTAGCAATGAAGATCATGACCACGATCGACCTGCCGACGACCATGGCGCTGTATGAACTGCTCGGTGACCGCCTCGTGGTTGGCACAGTGAATTTCAGCTTCACTCCGATGCTGGTCAAGGCGTATGGAATGCAATGGAGCGGTGCCTGGACGGTTGAGGCGCTGCAGTCGCCTGAGAAACCCTACTTTGTCGACATGATGAAGCTCCTGCAGCAAGGAAAGTTCGACGAAGCAATGGAGATTTACTGGAAAATCACACCGGCCATCAAGGCGCTGTATGGTCTGATGGCGCCGCTGCTGCCCAAGGGTCTGCATCCATGGCCGCACTTGAAGTTTTACCAGTATCTGGTCGGCGGCAATGGCGGAATTGGGCCGGTTCGCGAGGACCTGGGGCACACTTTCACGCTGACAGCGCAGGATCGCGCCTCGTTCCGGGAAGCCTACCGGCAGATCGGCATTGAGCCCGCCATGAACGACGAAGAATTTCTGGTGGGCCGTGCCGCTTATGCGCGCGGCACCCGTGCGAAGGACGTGCTGCCAAATTCGCAATGGGAAGCCTGAACGCGGGACGTTTGAACTACGTATTCGACCCCGCCCGCCGCCGGTTTGTAGCCGCCGGTCTGGCCCTGGGGGCATATGCCCTCGCTGGCGGCACCGTTCTGGGCGCGTCTGTGTCCGGGTCGCCTGGCGGGGCGTGGCCCCGGAATGGGCACGATCTGGGTAACAGCAACTTCAATCCCGTTGAATCCCGCATTGGCCGGGATACCGTCGGCCGATTGCGCTTGCGGTGGAAATCGCCGCCAACCGGGCCGATCCAGAATGCACCGGTCGTGGTGGGGGATGCCGTGTATTACGGCACCTGGAATCACGAGTACATCGCCCTCGACCAGGCCACCGGCGAAGTTCGCTGGAAGATGGCGCCGGAAGCCAACTCAGCTTTACCCGCATACGAACGCGGCATCCGCTCTACCGCAAACTACGAGGACGGTCGGCTCTACTTCATCGACACGCTAACCATGGTCCACTGTGTGGATGCCGGATCGGGACAGCCCATCTGGAAGACCCAGCTGGATGCTGAATCCGTCAGCCATATGGCTCATGCCCGGTTTTCACCTGCGGTCTTCGAAGACCGGGTGATCGTTGCGCATGCCGGCCTGCAACCCCAGTTCGCCTGTCTTGATGCTGCCACTGGCCGGATTCTATGGCGTTTCTATCCCGGCCAGGGAGGCACGCCATGGACATCGGCGGCGATCGATACCCGCAACCGAGTGGTTTACAACGTCACCGGCGACCCAAAACATATCCGCCCCGGGGACCCGATGCTCTACGCAAACTGCATGCTCGCCAATGATCTGGATACCGGTGAACTGCTCTGGTATCGACAGGTTAATGCGCAGGATGCCCATAACCTCGACTTCAGCTGCCATCCGATGATCTTTGATGCCGAGGGGCCTTTAGGCGCAATCCGACAGTGCGTCGGTGCGGGCAACAAGCGGGGTTTCTATGTATACGACCGTTATACGGGGGAAACTTATTGGAAGGCTGCGCTAGCGGCACCGCATCAGGCCGGTGGGCCGCTGGCCAATTCAACCGCGCTGGCTTACAACCGGGTGTTCATGGTTACCAATGCCGCCAGCCCCGACAACCCACTACGATCCATTGCCTGTGCGCTGCATGCTTACAGCGGAGACATCCATTGGTGGAACCTGAACACGGCGATGGTCTGCTGTGGAGTAGCGGTTGCCAATGGCGTGCTTTTCATTGGGCTGGCCGATGGACAGCTACAGGCCTTGAACGCCGAAACCGGTGCGCGGCTGTGGGAGTACAAACTGCCCAGCACCTGTCGTGGGCTGGTGGTGGCGGATGGCGTATTGTATGCCGTGCACGGTGAAATCTACGTCATCGACGGCTCCGGTGTCCCAAACGGATATGCCGTGCATGCCTTTGACGTCGGGGAAGCGTAATGGGCGCCCCGCTTAGGGTCAGCGCTTGGGTCAGCGTCAAGGACTGCGCCAGGGTCTGCGCTATGGCCTGTGCCTTTTGGGTCTCTGCAGGATCGGCCGAAGAACAGCAAAAGCCGGTCGAAGTGAAGCTGATCACGGAAAGTGCGCATGGTGCCTATTATTTCCAGCCCGCGGGCCTGCATGTCGACGCAGGTCAAACCGTGCAGTTCGTGTCCACGCATTATTTTCACAGCGTGACAGCCTTCCACCCGGACATCGGCGGGGAAGCGCTGCGTATTCCGGCGGCCGCAAAGCCGTTCGATGCATTGCTTGGTGATGAGGCCGACGGGGGGCGCGAAGTTGTCGCCATTACCTTTGAGATTCCCGGGGTCTATGACTTCTATTGCCGCTTTCACGCATCGCGAGGGGAAGTGGGCCGGATCGTGGTCGGCCAGCCGGAAAGACTTTCCAACCCGTATGCTGGCGACGCCGAGGCGC